>DASVBS010000047.1 GCA_036375715.1 Longimicrobiaceae bacterium
AGACGCCGGGGGTGGGGCGGGCCATCATCGAGAAGGCGGTCTCGGCCGCCCGCGCCCGCGAGGCCGCCCGCAAGGCGCGCGACCTGACGCGGAAGAAGAGCGCGCTGGAGACCGGCGTGCTGCCCGGCAAGCTGGCCGACTGCTCAGTGAACAACCCGGAGATCTCCGAGCTCTACATCGTGGAGGGTGATTCCGCGGGTGGTTCGGCGAAGCAGGGTCGCGACCGGTCCTTCCAGGCGATCCTCCCCCTCAAGGGGAAGATCCTGAACGTGGAGCGCGCGCGCTTCGACAAGGTGCTGTCAAACGACGAGATCCGGGCCATCATCACCGCGATCGGCACGGGGATCGGCGAGGACGAGTTCGACGTGGCGGGCGCCCGCTACCACAAGATCATCCTCATGACCGACGCGGACGTGGACGGCGCCCACATTCGCACCCTGCTGCTGACCTTCTTCTTCCGGCAGATGCGACAGCTGATCGAGGAGGGGATGGTGTATATCGCCCAGCCTCCGCTTTACCGCATCGCCAAGGGGAAGCAGGAGCTCTACGCCTACTCCGACCAGGAGCGGGATGAGATCCTCGCCCGGCTACGGGGCGACGGCGACGGCAAGGGGATCCACGTGCAGCGCTACAAGGGTCTCGGCGAGATGAACCCCGAGCAGCTGTGGAAGACCACCATGGACCCCGCCACCCGGACGATCCTGCGGGTGACGCTCGAGGACGCCGTCGAAGCCGACAAGATCTTCGATACGCTTATGGGCGAGGACGTCGATCCGCGGCGGGCGTTCATCGAGGAGAATGCGGTCTACGCGACGCTGGACGTATGAGGTGAGGTGGGTTGTCCGCTAGCATGGTTTTACGGGTGACGCACTAGCTTGTGGATGCAAAATCGGTCGCTGGACGGCGAAGAGGCCGGTGGGGGATTCCCCCACGGCCTCTTCATGTTGAATCGAGCAACACCGCCTGATCAGCAGACATTCACGCCCAGCGATGAGGCAGCGAGGTGAATTGCGCTGCGTAAGCCCATCCATTCCCATCGTCTAACCAACCGCCGTTCATGTCGCCGAGAGCACTCGTCACCGTCCTCGCGGTGCTGTCACCTGTGGGGTGTGCGGATTCAACTGCGCCCTCCGTGGTTCCTTCCCGCGAGCCCGCCCGAGTCAAATAGTTCAGCAAAACGGCAGGTCGGACGACACTTCTGGGCGGAATCGCCACGAGGGCGAAACCCGTGTGAAGTTCGTCCGTAGGGTGCTCTGTGGTTGAAGGGCATCCTCAATAACAGGAGAATTGCACATGTTCCGATATTCGATCGTTGTCAAGCTCGTCGAAGCCATCCGCGCTCCGCGTACGCGCGGCGTTCATGCCCTCTCGGGCTGGCGTTCCCGTACCGCCCGCGAGGTGCGGCTTCAGGCCCGGTAACTCCGCGTAGCGGATGAAGGCAAAGAGGCGGTCCGGAATCTTCCGGCCGCCTCTTTCCGTTGGTGTGTCGACGCCAACTCCTTCCCCGTGTCAGTCGCCGGAACATCACCCGCGCCACGACTCAGCCCGACTCCTGCGGAAATCCGGTTTGCGCGACCGGTGGCCGGCCGGCCGTCCTGCATCGGCTCAAGCCAAGCTTGAAACCTTCGCGCAACCCGTCCGTAAGGTGTGCTGCGGTTGCAGGACAACCTCAGACAACGGAGCAGAGAAAATGTTCAGATATTCGATCATCTCCCGGCTCGTCGAGACGATTCGTGCCCCTCGCACCCGCGGTGTGCACGCACTCTCGGGATGGCGCGCTGGCGCAGCTCAGGACGCTCGGATGCAGGTGCGGTAAGAATCGAGCGAAATCCTGGCCACTGAAAGACGGCCCGGAGATTCTCCGGGCCGTCTTTGTGGATCATCCTTCCTGGTCCCGCACGAACTGCAACTCGCCCTCCACCTTGACCCTGTTCGCGACCAGCACCCCGCCCGTCTCCAAGGCCTGATTCCAGCGCAGCCCCCAGTCCTGCCGATCGAGCTCCGTACGGAAGGTGAACCCGGCTCGGGTCTTCCCCCACGGATCGACGCCCCGTCCCAGGTACTCGCAATCCAGCATGACCTCCATGGTGCTGTCGCGAATGGTCAGGTCGCCGACCACGCGGAAGCGGTCGCCCTCCTTGCGCGGCGGGTCCCCCTCCAGGCGTTTGCTGCGGAACGTGATCTCCGGATAGGTCAGCGCGTCGAAGAAGTCGGCGCTGCGGAGGTGCGCATCGCGATCCGCGACGCCGGTGTCGATGCTGGCCACATCGATGACGGCTTCCACGCCCGCGGCCTCCGGCTGCTCGCGGTCTCCCGTGAGTGTCGCCCTCAGCTCTTTGAAGCGGCCTCGCACCGTGGTCATCATCATGTGTTTGACCGAGAACTCCACGGCCGAATGAGAGGGGTCGAGCTGCCAGGTAGGCACGCCGACCTGGGGGACGGTTTGCGTTGCCACGGTTCGCTCCTTGTGGGGAGGTTGGGGAGGATGATGGTGCCCGCTCGCGAGCGAACGTCCCCCGCATGAAGCGCTCCTGTTCGTCCTCCGATGTCTCCCAAGATGAACGGAGGCGCAGTCCAGCTGTACGCCTCCGTTCGGCGAACGAGATCGAAAAATCCGGCAAAGGCCGCGTTGTGGACCCGGGCGGATGACCTGAGCAGATCAGAAGACGGGACCTTTGGTTCGCTTCGTCGTCACCAGCACGACCCCGGATTCTCCCCTGGCGCCGAATATCGCGGTGGAGGGAACGTCCCGACGTACCTCCACGGCGGCGATTTCCCAGGGATAGAGTAGCCGCAGGTCGCCCGGAAGAGCCTCGGCGCCGTCGATGATCACCAGCGGGACCCGCCCCCGCAGCAGAACGAGGAGATCGTCGGTCCCCCGGGCGCGCACGACCAGGCCCGGCACGCTCGACAGCACTTCCTCCACCCGCTCCGCCTGTACCCACCGGGTGCGTGTGATGCCGTTGCTGGTGATCGAGATCGGGAACCGCTCGAGCTGCGGGAGCACCGGGTCAGGGGCGCCGGCCGAGCTCGGGCGAGTGTCGCCAGAATTTCCGATCGAGGCGCAGGCCGTGGTCAGGAACAGTAGGCCGGTGGCGAGGAGTGCCCGGGGGGCGGCGGAGCGGCGGATCTGGATGGACATGGGAGCCTCCGTTGAGGGGAGGGATCCCGGGGTGCGGCGGGCGCTCTGTCAGCCTCTTCCGCGAGGATCCCTCGTCGGTGCTCCCTCTGCTCGGATTCCTTTCTCGAAACGGCTCAACGCTTCGTGAACCGGGTCGGCGGTCTACATAAGGTCGCCGTCGGCTAGTGGATACGCCGTCAGGCTTGGATATCGCCGGTGCGGTCACTAATCTGGAGAAGCCCACCGCCGGCTGTGCCAGGAGTCCCCCACGGCGCAGGCAACATGGAAGCACCCGCTTCCGAGGTCACCCGACTGCTCCATCGCTGGAGTGACGGCGACGAGGGCGCGCTCGCTCGGCTGATCCCCATCCTGTACGAGCGATTACGCTGGATCGCCCGCCAGCGGTTGCGCGGCGCAGCCGCAGAGCATTCCCTCAACACGACTGGGCTGGTCCACGAGGCCTACATCCGCATGGTGGAGGCCCCTCACCGCACCTTCCGGGACCGCAGCCATTTCCTCGCCCTTGCTTCCCGTGTCATGCGTTGCCTGCTGGCGGACCACGCGCGCGCCCGAATGGCGGCCAAGCGGGGAGCCGGGGCGGCAAGGATGGAGCTGAAGGAAGCCTTCCTGATCCCGGACGATCGGATGGAGGCCATTGCGGAGCTGGACGAGGCCCTCGCCCGCCTCGAGGCTCTGGACCCGCGCCAGGCCCGCATTCTCGAGCAGCGCTATTTCGGCGGTTTGTCGCTCGAGGAGACCGCGGCGGCGATGGACCTCTCGCTGGCCACGGTGAAGCGGGAGCTGCGTTCGGCCCGCGCCTGGCTGCTGGTCGAGCTCACCGCCGAGCCGCCCCTCCCATGATCGATCTCGACGCCACCCGCTGGCAGGAGATCCGCCAGCATTTCGAGGCTCTGCTGCGGTTGCGCTCGCGGGATCAGAGCGCGGCCCTGGCCAGGATCGGCGCCACGGATCCGGAGATGGGCTCGGCGCTGGCGGCGTTGCTGGCGGCGGACGAGGAGAGCAGTGGCCTGCTCCGGATCTCCAGCGGGGGCAGCGGCGGGCGCGCTGCCTCGCAGGGAGCGGACCTCCTGGGTCACGCCGGCCGGACCATCTCGCACTTCCGGGTGCTGCGTCCGATCGGCGCGGGCGGGATGGGGGTGGTCTACGAGGCCGAAGACACCCGGCTCGGTCGCGCGGTGGCGCTGAAGTTTCCGCTGCCGCAGTACTTGCTGGACGAATCCTCCCGCCAGCGCTTCCTGCAGGAGGCGAGGGCTGCCGCCGCGCTCGATCATCCGAATCTCTGCACGATCTACGAGGTGGGGGCGCTGCCGGACGGCCAGCTCTTTCTGGCCATGGCGCTCTACCGGGGGGAGACCTTGCGGGCAAGGCTCGCCCGGCTGGGAGCTCTGGAGATCGGCGAGGCGGTAGAGATCGCACGCCAGACGGCGCTGGGCCTCGCCTGTGCGCATGCCGCCGGCATCGTTCACCGGGACCTCAAGCCCGGGAACCTGATGCTGTTGCCGGATGGCACAGTGAGGATCCTCGACTTCGGGTTGGCGAAGACGCTTGGCTGGGGTGGCACCACGGTGGGAGCGGCGGTCGGCACGGTCCCGTACATGGCGCCGGAGCAGGTCCGGGGAAGGGCGGTAAGCCCCGCGACGGACCTGTGGGCGCTCGGGGTGGTGCTCTACGAGATGCTGACCGGCGCGCGGCCCTTCGTGGGGGAGAACGAGTTTACGGTCGCGCAGGGGGTGCTGGAAGCGACTCCGCTGCCACCCAGTGCCCGGCGGCCGGAGGTGGGTGCGGAGCTCGAGGCTTTGGTCAATCGCCTGCTGCGCAGAGGGGGCGACGAGAGCTTCTCGAAGGCGGCGGAGCTGGCCAGGGAGCTGTCGGCGCTTACGAGGCCCTCGTCCGTCGAAGCGCACACACCGGATCGTCACCCGCGCTGGCGACCCATACCACGCTGGCGGAGACGTCCGCTCCTCCTGGCCGCCGTCGCCGCAGCGATGGGCACTGCGGCGCTCGCGATCTATGCGTTGCGGGAAGATGCCTCTGCCTCGCCGGATGACCGCCGGGTAGTGGTGGCGGTGTTCGAGAACCAGACCGGCGATTCGAGCCTGGCGCCGCTGGGCCGGCTGGCGGCCGCGTCGATCAGCCAGGGTCTGTCCGAGCTGGGCTACCTGGAGGTGCGCGACGCCGAAATGATCCCCGGAATATGGAGTGACTCGGGCTACAGTCCGGCTCTGGTCGCGCGGCTCGTCGAAGGGACGGCCGCGGGTACGCTCGTCAAGGGAAGCTATTCTCTGGAGGGGGATAGCATCCGCCTGGTCGCGCAGATCACCGATGCGGATGACGGCCGGGTTCTGCAACGGGTGGGACCGATCTCGACGCCGATCTCCGCGCCGCATGAAGGGATCGATCAGCTGGTCAGCACCGTCATGGGCGGCGCTGCACTGATCTTCGACCCCCAGACCTCCCCGTGGGAAGCCAGGTCACGGCGGCGCGTGCCGACATTCGAAGCCTATCGCGCCTACAGCGCGGGTCTGGACGCCTATCAGATGAACGACTGGCTCCAGTCTGCCGCGCATTTCGAGCGTGCTTTCGAGGTAGACACCACCTTTGTTGGCGCCGCGATCTGGGCAGCCCTGAGTCGGATGTTGATCACTTGGGGGATGGGTGGCATCTCCCGGGATGAACAGGTGTGGAATCTCGCTCGCGCGGATTCGATTGCGGCCGAGGTCGAAAGGAGGCTAACCCGCCTGGAACAGTACGACCGGCATTTCTTCGATTGGTATCTGTCGCTCCGCTACGCGAACTACGATGGCGCCTATGTCGCGGCCACAAGGATGCTGGACGTTGCGCCCGGATCATACGTGGCGCTGAAGGAGGCGGCGTGGGGGGCGAGGCGGGGCCAGCGCCCGCGGGAAGCGCTCGAGCTGTTGCAGCGTCTGGGACTGGAGAACGGGCTCCTGCGTAGCTCCGCTTCATACTGGTGGGAACTCGTCTCGGTGACCCACCGGCTGGGCGACTACGACCGGGAGATCGCATACGCCCGGATGGGAAGGCAGGTGATCCCGCTGTGGTCGTACGGGACCGTGGCCGAGGTGCGAGCGCACGCGGCGGCGGGGCGGATCGACACCGCCGCCTGGATTGTCAACGAACGGGCCGGAACGCTGGATGGTGTGCACCTGCTGGAGATCGCCGTTGAGTTCTCCACGCACGGATTCGATCGTGAGGCGCGCTCCGTCCTGGGACTTGTTGAGCCCTGGGTTGCCAGCCGTACCGGAGACGTCCGCAACAGTGAAGCGATTGCGCGGATCAGAGCCGACGCCCTCTATATGCTTGGTGATTATGCCGGCGCCAGAAGGGAGTACGAGGCGAGATCCTGGTCGCAGCCGCTGTACTGGTTCGTTAAAGGCCGGCTCGGGCTCATTGCGATCGAAGAGGGCGATACGCTCACGGCCAGACGGCTTTATGCCGAACTGCTCGCCGATACGCCGCTACTTCCTCAGCGCGACTGGCCGCTCTTCATGGCCCGCGCGGGCTTGGCGGCACGAGTCTCCAACCTGGAGGAGGCCGCTGCGCACGCGCGCGAGCTGCTGTGGACCGGCGGATGGGAACGGCTGCACTTCTTCCCCGAGCTTGCTCCGCTGCGCAGCTATCCACCGGTCCAGGCTATGATGAGGCCCAGTGGCTGACTGTCCGCCATCTCACCATGTCGCCCCAACGAACAAAGCCCCGAGCCGTGAGCTCGGGGCATCCGTGCCTCCTGATCCTGAGCGATCAGAACCAGCGAGTCCAGTCGCTGAACCAGGTATCGTCGCGCAGTGGTCGGGGCGGTCGGCGGTAGGCGTAGCTCCCGCCCATCGCCCCGTACGTCCCGCCGACAGGGGAGTAGCGGGGGTGCCACTCGCGGTCGAAGCGCGCATACGCTTCGTCGTAGCGATTCAGAGCCCCCCGGCGCCTCAGCTCATGCTCTCCGAGCCACCAGTAGTCGCGATCATAAGGGCGCGGCAGTTCGCCGGGTCTGTCCTGGTACGCCGAGCGGTACCCCCCGGGGCCGGAGCGATTCCCTCTTCCACGGCGATAGCCCCGTTCGCCGCTCCGTCCCAGCCCCTCCATCCAATCGCGATTGCGGTAGCCGGGGCGTGGTCCCTCGTACCAGTCGTAGTCACGGTAGCCGCCGCGCATACCGTAGGTCCGATCGTAGCGAGCCATCGTCCCTCCCTGGTCAGGTTGAGAGTAGTGCGGCCATGTCAGAGCTCGTCCGGGAAGCGGCCTCCGTAATTGGGGCCGTACCGGACCGGATCGAAGGGTGGTGGTGGTCGCACGCCCCGGCGCGTGCGCGTGCCTCCGATGGTGGAGTAGGGGGCACGGTAGTAGCCCTCGTCGACCATGCGATCCAGCCGGTCTCCCCCGAAGCCGTAGCCGTAGCTCCGCCGCCGGTTGAGGCGGTCGTCCACGTACTCCCGATTGTACCGGCGCGTGACCCTGTTAGGCAGCGGGATCTCCTGTCCGATCTCCGAGTACGACTCTAGGTAGAAGGTGTCGTAGCGGGGCGGGTAGAGTCGACGCCGACCGAGCGGTCGCGTGGTCTCGCGATAGCCCCGCATCCCGAAGTCGTAGCGTCGGCGCAAAGGCCTGTCGTAGCGCGCCATGGTGGCTCCTCCTTCCCGGGTTTGATGGCCCTGGGGCGGGAGTTGCAAGCGGTGAGCCGGCATGCGCCGTTCGCTTGCAGGAGAGCGCCCCCGTGCAGAGTCGCGGGTTTGACGAACGTCCCCATCTACCTGAGCGATGCGTGACTTTCGCGATCTCGCCCGTGAGTACGAGGAGCGCCATTTCCCTCCCACGCGCCGCCTGGACCTGCATGGTGAAGGGCCCGTCCGGGCGCGAGAGCTCGCGCTCCAATGGATTCAGTCGCGGGCCCACGAGCAGCCGGGGGACGAGCTGCTGCTGATCGTCGAGCGGGGCCGCGCCCCGGGCCGTCCTCCGACGGCTGTGAGGCGCGCAGTGGAGCGCCTCCTCGGCGAGCTGCAGGGCAAGCTGGTCGACTGGTGGCAGGATTTCGGCACCGGCGGACTTGCCCTCCGCATCTCCGATCAACCCTCCGTGCTATCGCCACCCGCCCGTCCCGAACCCACCGGCGAGGGGCGTACGCCCGAAACGGCTGCCGCCTTCCTGCCGGTGCACGAAGACATCCCCGGCGAGCTGCAGGGCATTGCGCGCCGCATCGCCGAGCTGAGACGCGATCGGGAACAGCTCTCGCTCGGGCTAATGGAGGTCATCCTGCGCCGCGTGTGGATCGAAGCTCAGGCGAAAGCAATGCAGGAGAGGGTCGGCTTCGAGAAGGCTCTCGAGGAGATGCTGGAAGAGGAACTCGGGGAGGAGGAGCGGCGTCGGGAGGCAGGGGGTGGGGGGTGACGGAGGAGACAGGGGAGGCGGGGAGACAAGGGACAAGGAGACAGGGAGAGACAAGGAGACACGGAGACAAGGAACGACCCACACTGTAGTGGGCCACGTGAGCTGTAGCTGGTACCAAACAGCCCGGCGTGCGGCTGCGAACGATCCAGAGATCGGCTGGGTTCACCCGTTCACTCCCTGTCTCCGTGTCTCCGTGTCTCCTTGTCTCCACCCGTTCACCGGTTCGCCCGTCCACCCGTCTACCCTGGCCGCCGCTTCACACGCCTCTCGAAGACCACCTCGCCTTCCACGATCATATAGCGAATGAGGCGTCCGACCGCTTCGGGGAAAGCCTGCTGGCGGTCACGGAAGCGGTCGTTCGACACCACCGATGCGTCGAGTTCCCGCGCAAAGGAGAGGATGAAGTAATCGGCGTCCGTTCCGGCCGGTGCCTGACGGATCTCACCTCGTTCCACCATATCCTCGTATTTCTGGGGCTCATCGATCTGGTGGCGCAAGGCCGCATCGACTACTACGACTGGCTGGTAGCCTTCCTCCTTCAGGCGACCGCAGACGAGTGAGATGTTCTTCAGGTGCGGGCGGGCGCCTTCACTCGAGTGCGCCACGTTCGAGCCGTCGACGATAGCGATAGGTCGCTTTCGCTCTTCCTCGCTCATTCGCATCGGAAACGGGCACGGTGTACTGTCGCGGGCCAGGATCGCATCCCGGGGGCGGCGGTGGAAAATCGCAATGCAGGTGCCACCTTACGGGTTTATTGCGGCGCTGGCTCGAATCGGGCTCGTTCCGTGCAGAGGCAGGCGGGTGACTCCGGTGAGGTGAGCGCCCTACCAGAGGGGGGAGCGATGAGACGAGCGGTGCGTGGGCGGAGCGCGGCGCTGTTGAACATCCTCGCCGTCGCGTTAGCCGCGCTATTTGCGGGAGAGGCCTCCGCCCAGCTCCCGCTCGAAGCCTGGGTACGCCCGCTGGCCGCGGTTCCAGTGGGAGCGTTCGCCGGTCGCGACGACGGAATCGAAGCCGGCGCGAGCTTCGGCTTCGATGCGGGAGCTTCCATCGATGTGGGGGCGCTCACGCTCTACGGCGAATACCAGGAAATCGGATTCAGCTGCGGTGAGTGCGAAGAGGTGGAGGTGGAGGAAACCGCCCTGGACCGGGGCTGGGGAGCCGGGGTGATCGTGCCCCATCCTTCTACCATCGCCGGGCTGCGCCCCTGGGCGCGAGCCGGGATCATCGTCCATCACCTGCGCTTTCGCTTCGGAGACGAGCGGGCATACTCCGATCCTTCGTTGGGCTGGTCCCTGGGCGTCGGAGCCGAAGCACGCCCCCTCCCCTGGCTCCGCCTCGAGCCCAGCCTGCTCTTCAACCGCTACAGCGCCGAATACGGCTTCGCCATCGATGTGCCCGATCGTCGTACCTCCATTTCTTATATCACCTTAGGCCTGGGTGTGGGGGTTGGTCTCTGAGACCCGCTCCCCCGATCGAGTAGCAATGAAGATCCACGGCCGCACTTTCCTGCTCCTCCTCGCCCTTCTGCCCGCCTGCGTCGACGCCGAGCCGATCGGGCCGGACTTCGAGCAGCGACTCTTCAGTATCCTGGGAGGGCTCGAGGTGGGTGAAGCACTCACGCTCGCGGGGGTCAACGCCCAGTCGATCGTGCTGCCGGGAGGTGAGGATGGGGCGCGCTACCTCTTCGTCCCCTTCCTCGCGGCGGAGGAGGGCTCGGTTCGCCTGCGCGTGCGAGTGAGCGGTGAAGCGCTGGAGGAGCTGGATTCGGGAGTGGCGTTGTTCAATCGATCTCCAGATTTCTCCACGCGGGCCCTCCGCTCCCCGCTGACGGACGATTCCTCGCACTTGCGGCTTCGTGAGTTCGAGCGCCGGCGCGCGGCCGCTTTCCTGGCGAATCCCGCGGCACGCGCTGCGGTGGACTCCGATATCGCGTCGCGAGCCCAGGTGGCTCCGCCGGCGGTCGGTGAAACCGTGGCGATGCGCGTCATCAATCGCAGCCCGGAGAATCCCGACCTGTGCAGCAATCCCCTTATGCGCTCGGGACGGGTAGCGGCGGTTACGGAACATGCGATCCTGGTGGAGGACGTCCTGAACCCGGTTGCGCTTTCCGCGGCCGACATCGAGAGGATCGCCTCCGAGTTCGACGACCTCGTCCTCCCGGTAGCGGTGGAGAACTTCGGCGAGCCCACCGACATCGACGGGAACGGACGCGTCTTCATCTTCATGACGTCGGCCATCAACGAGATGGCGGACCGTGAGGGCGGTGGGATCACGGTCGGCTTCACCTTCGCGCTGGACCTGCTTCCGCGCACGAGCGCAGTTGGCACCTGCGCGGCCAGCAACGAGGGGGAGATCTTCTACCTGATCGCTCCCGATCCGCAGGGTGAGGTGGGAGTGAGGGTTCCCGAGGAGGTGGTGCAGCAACTCGCTACCTCGATCATCGTGCACGAGCTGCAGCACATGATCAACGCGGGGCGCCGGCTGTACGAGGTGCCGGACGCCCGCGAGTTCGAGGAGCTCTGGCTGAACGAAGGTCTCTCCCACATCGCGGAGGAGCTCGTCTTCTACGCCGCCACCGGACTGCAGCCCCGCTCCGACATCGGCTGGAGGACCCTCACCAGCTCCCAGCAGATCTTCGAAGCGTACCAGCGCTTCGTGCGCGACAACCTCGCCATCTATTCGGAGTACCTGACCGCGCCGGATGCCGAGACCCTGATGGGCAAGTCGCGCAACGATGACGATTTCACCACGCGCGGGGCGAGCTGGGCATTTCTCCGCTACCTGGCGGACCAGACGCCCTCCGAGGATGCGGAGCTGTTCCGGGCGCTGGTGAACTCGCCTATCGGAGGCGTGGAGAACCTGGACCAGGTGCTGGAAATCAGCCCGCTTACCTGGATGCAGCGGTGGACGGTGTCAAACTTCGTGGACAACCTGCGGGATGAGGACATAGAGGAACAATTCAAACAGCCGAGCTGGGATTACCGCTCGATATTCGAGGAGGAGATCGGCTTCCTGCCTCTCTCCCCCCATTTCCTCCAACCCGGTGACACACTACGGGTGACGCTGCGCGGCGGAGGCTCGTCCTATCTGGTCCTGCAGGCCGCGGGGGACGGTCAGGCCCGAATCAACACGATACAGGGTGGCGACCCGGTCTTCGGCGAGTTCCGCGCCTCGGTCGTGCGCCTGAAGTGACCCGCCGCGGCGCCATCCAGAGGTGCCAATTAGTGGTGATGATGGACGGCGGTGCCAGCTCCCGCGCCCCCGCTCGTGTCTGTAGTGCCGCCTGATTGCCGCACCGGCGCGGCCACCAGGCTCGCGGAGTCGCGCACCCGCGCCTCCACCCAGCGGGCCATCCCGGGGTGAGGCAGGAGAGCCTCGCCTTCATAGACCACCGGTAGCCCCTCCAGATCCCGGGGGAACTTCTCCCGGCTGACCGATCCAGTCGAGATCAGCACCGGTACGACCACTACCGGGCGGCCGGTGGCGAGATGCTGGAGCTGGATGATCTCCCGGATGGACGCGACCGCCTCCTCGCGCACCGGCGCGGGGGCGTCGTCGCGCACCAGCCCGACCATCACGTTGCGGAACCCGGTGACCTGCTGCACCCGTCTGGCGATGGGGCGCAGGTTACGCATCCACTCCGCGTTGTCCTCGGCCGAGTTCGGACCGTGACCCATCAACAAGAGCGCCTGCTCTGAAGGGTTCTCCGCCAGAGCGAGGGCTCGCTCCGCAAGGACGTCGGCGACCTCGGGTGAGTCGTCGATGGCGCGCGTGAGCACAATCGGGACGTCCACATCGGGACGCTCGATTCCCGACATCTCCAGGTGGTGGCGCATCACCTCAGAGCGCTCATCCGCCTGTCCCACCAGGTAGCGGATCTGCTGGTAGTGGCCACTGTGGCTGGACACCAGCAGCGGTACTACAACGATCCGATCCACGCCCTGTTCGGCGAGCCGCCGAGCGGCGTCCTGAAAGCGGTGCTCGGCCGCGCCCGGCCCCATCAGGAAACTGACCTCAACCGGGCCGCCGGTGTCCGCCAGTTGCGCGATACGGAGCACCTGGGCGTCCCAGGCGGGGCCGCCGCCATGTGCGATCAGAATGGTTCCCACCGACTCCCCGGCCGGGGCACTCTGGGCGAGAAGCGACGGGGGAAGCAGCAGTGTCGCGCTGAGCGCGGCTATAGTGCGAAGCCTCGGCAGCATCTTCAGTCCATGGCTGATCAATTGGCACTGTGGGCCGCCACCTGCCAGCCGAGGCCGACGTAGAGGTGGCGTCCTGTGAACCCCGGCCAGTGGGTAGGCCGAACGTCGAAGAGATTGCGGACTCCGCCACTCAGCTGGAGCCCACCCCGCAGCTTTCCCGAGAGTGAAGCATCGAATCGCAGGAAGGCCTCGCGCTCCATCACCGCGTCATCTTCGTTCCTTTGAACGGGAGTGGCGCCGGTGTACACGCCCGTCACCGCCGCGCGCAGGCCCAGTGGAAGGGTGCTCTCGAGGGAGGCCCGGCCCGAGTGCTCGGGCCTCCCGAGCAGCGGCTGCCCGGTGTCGGTCGCTTTGGCGAGCAGGTAGGAATAACCCGCCTCCGCCCGCAGCCCACCGCTCGAGATCGCACCTTCGACCTCGATGCCGCGCGTCATCCCTCTGGCCACGTTGCCGTATGTGTAGACCTCGACCCCGCTCGAGTCGCCGGCGAGTACCGTCTCGATGAAGTCGTCGAACCGCGTATCGAAGAGCTGCGTTCGTAGGTAGGCGTTGCCGGGGCTCCATTCGAGCCCGAAGGAGACGTTGGTCGAGGTCTCCGGCTGCAGCTCGGGATTGCCCCGCACAGTGTAGCTGAATCCGGGTCCCACATTCAGGAACTCCATGTAGAGCTCCTTGAACGCGGGTGCGCGATATCCCTGGCCCACCGAGGCTCGAACCGCGAGCTCCGGAAACGGGCGGAGCAGTGCCGCTACCCGAGGAGTGAAGTGTGCACCCCACTCCTCGCTCCAGGCGATCCGCGCACCGGGGACGAGGCTGACCGGCCCGATCGGCAGAGTGGCCTGAGCAAACGGTTCCACGGTGTGCAGCACGCGGTCCGCATCCACCACGCGGTCCGAAGAGATCTCTTCCCGCTTGGCCTCGACGCCGAGGTCGAGCGCCGCGCCGTCACCGCGGCCGAAGTTGTAGAGCAGCTCCGCTTCGTAAAGCCGCTGAATTTCGGTCTCCCCGCCGTCACCCGACGGTGTCTCGACCGCGGCGCGACGCGAGAGGTGCTCGAACTCGGTCCAATGCAGCGTCGGCGCGAGCCGGTGGATGCCGGAGGACCACTCGGCGCCGATGCGGGCACCCCGCTGATCGTTGTCCGCGAACTGGAAGAGCTGGCCACCCTGCCATCGCTGCCGCTCGTCCAGAAGGAGCCCGGATCCCTCGAGCCGCAGTTCCGGCGACACCGTCCAGCCCACCTTCAGCAGACCATCCCATCGCTCGGCCAGAGCGCCCTGCGGAGACTCGATTCCCGGAGCCACTTCCGTAAGGCGCCGCCCGGCATCCAACAGGTAGTCCACCGATCCAATGGTCCCGCCCACGGTACCGGAGAGGTCCCTCCGCCCCTGTGATCCCGTGGTGGCGTCGAGACCCAGGCGCCAGCGCTCACTCCCAGCCGAGCGGGTGATGATGTTCACCACCCCGCCCATCGCCTCGGAGCCGTAGAGCGAGGACTGCGAACCCTTCACCACTTCGACGCGCTCGATCATCGAAGTAGGGATCCGGGAGATGTCGAGCGTCCCCGAGAGCCGACCCACGATGGGCTGCCCGTCCAGGAGGACGAGCACGCGCTCCGAGCCCAGGCCCTGCAGCATGACTCCCTCCCCGGCCGGATGTCCGGGCTGAAGCTCGATCCCCAGTCGCTGCGTGAGGAGGGTCGAGAGGTCCGACACCCGCGCGATCTCGATATCGCGGCGGGTGATCAGCTCGGTCGTGACCGGGGCGTCGGCGAGCCGCTGCAGTCGCCGGGAGGCAGTCACCACCAGTGCGTCGAGTGGCAGGGCACTGGGGGAGAGGCGAATCACCACCGGCTGGCTCGTCGCTCCGGGTACTGTGAAGGTGACGGGCTCGCCAGCGAAACCGATCCGCTCTGCGCTGGCGCGGTAAGGGCCCGGCGCCAGCCCGGTCGCTTGCCAGTCGCCCTGGGCATCGGTGGTCACTAGCCGTTCTCCCCCAGCGCCATCGACGCGGACCGTCGCCCCGGCGATCGGTTCACCCGTGCTCGCGTCCACCACGCGGCCGCTCACGTTTGCCTGCTGGGCGACTGCCGCGGCCGGTGCTGCCAGGAAGGTCAGCGCCAGAAAAAGCGCGGCGATCTCGCTGGGCGCGACGGGCTTACTCCGAGAGGGGCGCATAGCGGAAGGTGATGTGGCGCGCCGCGCCGTCGCTCGGGCGGTAGTAGCTGGTGAGCTGGAGCTTGTAGACCGTGTCGCCGACCCGAATCAGGTAGACGTTGAAGGTCGGCCAGATCTGATGTCTGCCTTCCAAGTTGTACCGGTACCAGCGGTGCTCGTCGAACACGCCGCCGTACTGGTCGGCCGCGAAGACACTCTCCTCGACCTCCGTGGCAGGAGGCGTGTCATCGAAGTGCGTGCCTGCCAGGACGGCTGCAGCCTCGCCGCTCCCGCTCACCCCGCCGTTGACGCGGACCTCGAATCCCTCGAAGCGAAGGTCCCAGTTCTCCTCGTCCGAGACCGCGCCAGTGAGCAGGTCCACGTGCGCCGGCCCTCCGGAGACGTCGACGGTGAGAGATTTCGTCTCGCCGTAGCTGTTCGTTCCCTCGTCGAAGAGGGCGAATTCCAGCGTAACCGAACCGGCGTTATCCCGGGTGGCCCCGGCAATCTCCGTCACCCGCAGCTTGAAGTAGGAGTCGCCTTCCGCCGTGCGCACGATCCAGCTCTGGTCGTCGGCCGCGCTCACGGTGTGGGTGGCCATGTCGTAGCGCCACCATCCGTCGATCGCGGGGTTGAGCGCGTCGCTCTGCCAGGAGTCCTCGTCGGTGGGGATGTCAGCCGTAGTCACCGCTTCGAAGTCCGCCCGTTCCGTGTCGGCAGTCATTGCTTTGACGTCGGCATCGGTGGCGTTCTCGTTCTGGCAGATGCAGTAGCCGACCACGTCGGAGGGTCCGGCGGCGCCGCTATTGAGCATCACGCCGGTGGCGAAGAAGGCGATGTCCCAGGAAGTCGAGCTGGCGGGGGCGCTCACCTGCACCGTGCTGGCGTTGTCGCCCAGGCGAACGAAGGTCCAGTCTGCGGAGGCATCGACTGTGAGGGTGCCGAAGGGTTCGCCGACATCGGGGCCGGTCGGGTTGCTGTTGTCGGTACAACCGGCGAAAGCGGTGGCGAACAGTCCCAGTCCCACCGTGCTGAGAAGTAGAGAGCCGCGCATGCGTGGACGTTACGTGTCTATACGTGTAGCCAGCAGTGATGTTGAGAACCATTCTCATCCATCTCCCATCGTACGGGGCGGAGATGGTGCTGTCAAGATGGCGAAAAGGCGGCTCGACGGCTGACGCTCGGCGGGTGCATGGGAAGCGGGGTGAGAGGGGTGAGAGGAACCGGATAGCGGCAGCAGGGTATGGCTCGGGGCATCGCCGTGGGGACCAAGGGGTCCCCGCCTGCGAGCCGCCCGCGGCGCTCGTTTCCCGCAGACGAGAACCGCGGGTTCATTTTTTATGTTCAGCACGGAGGTGGCTGTGGCCAAGGAAGAGGGCGTCGAAGTCGAAGGGCTCGTCACCGAAGTGCTCCCCGATCGCATGTATCGGGTGAGGCTCGAGAACGGGCACACGGTCCTTGCCTACGGCGCCGGCAAGATGTCGAAGTTCAAGATTCGCGTACTCCAGGGAGATCGCGTCACGCTTTCTCTCTCTCCTTACGACCTCTCCCGCGGACGGATCACCTATCGACACAAATCCTAGAGGCGCTATGGACCAGCTCAGCGGCAGCGGTGCCGGGCGCTGGCTCGGCCACGACTTTCCGGCCGAAGGGCCGGACAGCAGCGGACTGTGGGTGGGACGACACGCCGCGGATGACGACCTGCTCGTCTTCGACCCTGCCCAGGCGGATGGACGTGGCGACGTGATCTCCTTCTACAGTCTGGCCAAGCATCGGATGCGGAGCTTCCCTCGCTCGGTGCTGGGGGAGAAGATCCAGCCGGTCACCGACGAGGTATCCAGCGCGCGAGCGCTCAAGGACTATGCGCGGCGAGAGACGCTGCAGGCTCAGGCCGAGGACGCGCGGGAGGCCGATCGGAACGCCCACGCGGAGCAGCAGCGTGAAGCGGTGATCGAGGCGCATCGTCGCTACCTCGAAGCGCTGGGTGTCGACTACGCAGGCGTAGAGCGCACCGATGGACACCGCCGTTCGGGGCGCCGGACCAAATGTCCCACTTGCGGCATCGTGCTCGACGATTTCGCCCACGCGGCCTGTGCCGCCTGTGGCGGGGTGCTCTGTTCCTGCGGAGCCTGTTTGTGCGGAGCACCGGTGAGGGGGCGGTGAAGCGGATCTGATACCACACCAGCCGGAGGAATGGATGGCCAGGACCAGGGGAGCGAAGAGCATGCGGGTCGAGGAGTTTCTGGTGAGCCCGGAGGATCGGCCGGGTTGGGTCCGGGCGAGCGAACGTACACCGGAGGTGGGGCAGCAGGTGTACTGTGCAGGGGGCTCGGGAGAGGTCGTTTCCGTGCACGGCCGCACCGGGGACGGGAGCCGGTTGCTTCAGATCCGACTGCAGGACGACAACGCGCGTCCGTTCTTCGCCGCGGCTTCCAACGTGCTGGTGGATCCGCACGCCTGAGCGCCGACGCCGCAGCCCGGAGCCCGCGGTATCCGAACGGATGCCGCGGGCTCATTGTACATAGAGCCGTGCTTCGCGATCATACCGTTGCACAAGCGACCTCGCGTCGCTCCCCGCCCGGGGGCGACCGGCCGTTCAATCCGTTCGATCCCGAGATTTGCGCATGATCCACGGCTTCTTCCGCGGAACGGTGGCCGTCGCACTCCTGATGACCGCCGCGCCGCTCATCTCCGCCCAGGAGGCGACTCCTACCTTCACCCGCGCAGACACGCTGCGGGGCACCATCACCCCGGAGCGAAGCTGGTGGGACGTCGTCTTCTACGATCTCCACGTGCGGGTGAACCCGGCCGATAGCTCGATCTCGGGATGGAACGGAATCACCTACCGGGTGGTGGAGGCGCCGCGGGAGATGCAGATCGACCTCTTCGCGAACCTCGAGGTCGACAGCATTCTGCAGGATGGGCGTCCGCTGCAGTATCGCCGCGAGGGGAACGCGATCTTTGTTACCGGCGTCGCCAATGCGCCGATCGGGGCTATCGACACTGTAACGGTGCACTACCACGGGAAGCCCACCGTGGCCGCCAACGCTCCCTGGGATGGAGGGTTCGACTGGAGCCAGGACCGCAACGGCAATCCCTTCGTCGCCACCGCGGTCCAGGGGATGGGGGCGAGCGCCTGGTGGCCCAACAAGGACCACCAGTCGGAGGAGCCGGACAGCCAGCGCATAGCCATCACCGTACCCGCACCCCTCGTGGACGTCTCCAACGGGCGGCTGCGGTCGCGTCGGGAGAACGACGACGGGACCGTGACGTACGAGTGGTTCGTCTCCAATCCGATCAACAACTACAACGTCGCCGCCAACATCGGCGACTATGCCCACTTCAGCGACGTCTATCAGGGGGAAGCCGGCGAGCTGACGCTGGATTTCTGGCCGCTCTCCTACAACCTGGAGGCTGCCCGGCGGCAGTGGCAGCAGACCAAGCCGATGCTGGCCTGCTTCGAGCACTGGTTCGGCCCCTACCCGTGGTACGAAGACGGTTTCAAGCTGGTGGAGACGCCCCACCTGGGGATGGAACACCAGAGCGCAGTGGCCTATGGGAATGGCTACGGCAACGGCTATCGGGGACGCGACCTATCCGGTACGGGCTACGGGTTGAAGTGGGACTTCATCCTCGTCCACGAAGCGGGTCACGAGTGGTTCGGCAACAACGTCACCACCGAGGACATCGCGGACATGTGGGTGCACGAGGGGTTCACGAACTACTCGGAGGGGCTGTACACCGAGTGCCGGTCCGGAAAGGAGGCCGGTGCGCAGTACATCATCGGCAGCCGCCGGAACATCCAGAACGACCGCCCGATCGTCGGGGTCTACGGCGTGAACAATGAAGGCTCCGGTGACATGTACTACAAGACGGGCAGCATGCTGCACATGATCCGGCAGATCATCGACGACGATGAGCTGTGGCGCAGCATCCTCCGCGGGATCAACCAGGACTTCCGGCACCAGACCGTTACCGGCACAGAGATCCAGGCGTACATCAACCGACGATCGGGCAAAGATTTCAGCCGGGTGTTCCAGCAGTATCTGACCACGACGGAGATCCCTCAGCTCGAGTATCACTTCGAGGGGAACGAGCTGCGCTTCCGCTGGCAAAACGTGGTGGAGGGCTTCGACATGCCGGTCCGGGTGTGGCTCGGGAATGAGCTGCGCTGGCTGCAACCCACCCAGGAATGGCAAACGGTCACCGTATCCCCGGCCGACCCCGAGTCCTTCCGCGTGGACGACGACTTCTACGTCGAGGCCGTCGCTCTGGAAGGGGCCGGGTCCAGCGGTTGAGAATCATTTGCAAGTAAGCGATTGATATAGACTTGCGCGTTTGGAGGGCGGTCCCCTATTTGCATCTCACCGACACTGTCGAGCGACTTCACCATTTCAAGGGAGGGAATGCATGGCCGAGCCTCAGGAAAGACCGACCACCGCGCAGTCCCGGGTCGCCTCGTGCAGCGCCACCGACTGCACCTACAACGAGAACCGTGAGTGCCACGCCGGCGAGATCCGGGTCGAGATGGGCGCTCAAGGTGCCGTCTGTGGCACGTACACGCCGCAGAAGGCGAAGGTAAGACCGTAGACGGCAGACAAGGGGAAGAGGAGACAGGGAGACAAAGAGTGAGGGGGTGACAAGGTGACAAGGTGAACGGGTGAGGGGCGGCGACCCGATGGGTCGCAGAAACAATGACCGGTAATCCGGCTCATCTTGTTGTTACCCTCCCTGCCTCCCTGTCTCCTTGTCTGCTTGTCCCTGTGTCTCCTTGTCCCTGTCGGTGGATTGACGGGAGGCTGAACAAGCGCTATCCTGGTTGAGAACAATTCTCAACCTCGCGGATGAACGGTCTCTCCCAGGCGATGCAGGACGCTGCAGGTGAGCTGCAGCGGATCTCCGAAATAAATCGCGGCGCGCGGCGGCAGCGTGCCGCGGCGGTGGCGCTCGTGCTGCGCAGCCTCGAATGCTCGCTTTATGGATGTGAGTCGGGGGGCTTCGTGGCGCGTCGCGCCCGGCAGGAGGTGGAAGCCCTTCCGGCCGGCGCGGAGCGCGCTCTGCTGCTGCGTCTCCTCCTGCTCGAAGGGAGCCCTGCCGCGCCGGGGACCGCGGCCCTGATCGCCGATCTGCTGGTCGACTACGCGTACGAGCTGGAGGTCACGCGGCGTCTGCCCGAGGCGGAAGCGGTCATCAACCTCGCGCTCGTCTTCGCTCCCCACAGCGCCGCGGTGGCCCTGCACGCTGGACGCATCGCGCGCAAGCAGGCCCGGCACGACCGGGCACTCGAGCTCTATCGCCGGGCGCGCGAGCTGGACAGGGCGAGCGGAGCCATCGGCCGCCTGGCGTCGATCGGTGAGGCAGTTGTCTCTCCTGATCCATTTCCCCGCCTGGCGGCCGTCCTGCGTGAATCGATTCGAGCGCGCGACTTCGACGCTGCCGCTGTGGCGCTGGAGGAGCGCGCCCGGCTGAGGCGGGCCGCCGGGGACCGGGCAGGGGCGGCGCGAGACCTCTCCATCGCCGCGGTTCGCTACGTCGACCCGGTGGACCGCGCCCGGGTCGCGCACCAGCTCGCCGACCTCTTCGCCTCGGTCGGTGACCGGCTCGCGGTGCGCGAGGCGCTGCTCCTCGCCCTGGCGGTGGGCGACGCCTCGCAGCGCGACCACGCACAGGCGCGTCTTCACGCGATCTCGCGCGACCTCGGGGATCAACTCGGCACCCGCAGGTGGCGCAGCTTCCAGCGCCCGGCTCTGGTTTCGCTCTCCCCGACGCCGCGAACACCCAGCACGCGCTCGGTGGCATCGCGGCTCGCTCGCTGGCGCATGCAGCTCGAGAGCGCGGTGGCCGCCCCTGCCTGATCGGCGGGGGCTTCTTTTTCGTCAGCCCCTTTCCCACATGGAAAGCGCGCCTTCATGAGCGGTGCCCGCCCTCCCGTCGGCGCTGATCCAGCATCTAAGTCCGCTCCGGTATCCAGCCCTGGTCCGGCTTCCGGAAGTGGCCGCACACCGGCAAACCCGGGTGAGCCTTTCGGTCGGGAGTGGGTGCTGGCCGGGCACGCGGATCCTGCCGAGGTGGAGCGGACCGTGGGCGACGACATGGAATCGAGGGCGACCTCCCGGGTCAGCGCCGCATCCGACGAAGTTCAGCAGCTAATGCGGGCACTCCGCTGCATCGACCTCACCACCCTGGCGGCGGACGATACACCCTCCACGGTCCGCGAGCTGTGCGCCGTGGCCCGTGAGCCCCTGCCGGCAGTGCTGCGAGAGCGGCTGGGCGTTCCCGAGCCCGCAGCTCGTGTGGCCGCGGTCTGCGTCTATCCCTACTTCCTTCGCGTCGCGCTCGACGCGCTCGAGGGGAGCGGCATTCCGGTGGCCGTGGCCGCAGCCGGATTCCCCGCTGGTCTCTCGCCGCTCTCTGCCCGCATCGAGGAGATCCGGAGCTCCGTGCAGGCCGGGGCGCAGGAGATCGACGTCGTGATCAACCGCTCCCTGGTGCTCACCGGAGCGTGGGGGGAGCTCTACGAAGAGGTGAGGGCCTTCCGCGAAGCGAGCGGCCCTGCACTGCTGAAGGTGATCCTGGCGACGGGCGAGCTACGCTCGCTGGATAACGTGGCGCGCACGGCGCGGCTCTGCATGCAGGCCGGCGCGGACTTCATCAAGACGTCGACCGGAAAGGAGGCGGTGAACGCGACCTATCCGGCCGGTTTGGTGATGCTTCGCGAGATCGCGGCCTACCGCGAGCGGACGGAAAGGGAGGTGGGCTTCAAGCCCGCTGGGGGCATCCGCACGCCGGAACAGGCGCTGGCCTGGATGCGGCTGGTCGAGGAGACGCTCGGGGAGAAATCGGTCCGCCCGGAGCGCTTCCGCCTGGGAGCAAGTGCCCTGCTGGATTCGATTCGCCTACGGTTGTCCTCACTGGCGGAACGAACGTGAATCGAGCGTGAGAGGAGGGGGCACTCAGCGCTTCTCCTTCTTGTCCTCTTTCTTCGGTGAGGCGGGCGGCTCCTCCGCCTGCTGGCGGGCCAGCGCGGCAATTCCCATCACCCCGTGCGGCCCCACCGAATCGACGATGCTGCTCGGCACCACCATCATCCCGCCCTTCTGCTTCAGGCCTTCATAGAGGATGTTCATCGCGCGAAGCTGCATGGCGACCGGGTTGTCGCGGTAGGCCTCTGCCGCGTGCTCGAACATCCGCGCGATCTCCACCTCCGCTTCGCCCAGGATGATGCGCGCCTGCTTCTCCCGCGACGCTTGCGCCTCGCGCGACATCGCGTCTTGCAGAGAGGCGGGGATGACGATGTCGCGCATCTCCACGGCATGCACTGAGACCCCCCAGGGGGTGGAGCGCTCATCGATCAGCGCCTTCAGCTCCTCCTCGATGCGCTCCCGTCCGCGCAGCAGGTCGGTCAGGGAGGTCCGGCCGATAATGTCGCGCAGCGCCGTCTGCGCGGCCCAGCTCACCGCCTGATGATAATCCTGAACCTCCAGCGCGGCCTTCTCGGCGTCGTAGACCGTCCAGAAGAGCACCGCGTCGACGTTCACCGGCACGGCGTCGGAGGTGAGCGTCTCCTCGGCGGCGAAGCTGGAGGTGATGGTACGCTGGTCGATCCACGCCGCGACGGAGTCCACAAACGGGATCACCCAGAACGGGCCGGGGCCGCGGAGGCCGGTATAGCGGCCGAAGCGAAGCACCACCGCTCGCTCCCACTCCTGCGCCACGCGCGGCGACATCGCCCCCAGGATGCCCACGACCCAGCCCAGCAGCATCGCGAACCACCAGCCTCCGAAGACCGCGAGCAGCGTCCCTATCGCCACCGGGACACCGAACGCGCCCGCGGTGAGCAGGTTGATGTGGCGGGCCGGATTCACCTCGGGAAAGCTGGAGCGGAAGGGAACGAGATCGGTACTGGGCATCGGAGGGGCCGGGGTTCAGGGAGATCTGCGGCGACTGTCCAGGTGGATGATTACGTCGTCAAGATTGAAGCCGAGCTCGGCCGCGGCGCGCAGAAAGGAATCCTCGAGGGCGGTGAGCTCCTGTATCACCACCTCGTGATCGACCTCCTCGGGGGAGGCACGGACGAAGTAGCCGACGCCCCGACGCAGCTCGATGATCCCCTCGCGCTGCAGCGCCCTCAGCGCCCGTTCGATGGTGTTGGCGTTCACGCGGAGGTCGACTGAGAGCTGACGAACCGTCGGCAGCTCGTCGCCAGGCGCAAGGAGCCCGGCGGCGACAGCCGAGCGAATGGTACGCGCCAGCTGGAGGTCGATGGGCGTCGGGTCGGAGGGATCGACGTGGAACACCGGCTACTTCACCCCTCCCATCATGCGCTTCACCAGGCCCCCGCCGAGCAGCAGCAGCAGCCCAAAACCGATGCTGACCCCTGCCACCAGCATGAAGACATCCACTGCCAGGGCGGGGCTGATCTCGCCCGCGGCTTCCGCCTCGGCGGCGCCGATCTGCGCGGCCAGCAGCCCCGCGAGGAGGTTTCCGAGCGATGCAGCCATGAACCAGATCCCCATCATCTGTCCGACCATACGGTGTGGCGACAGCTTGGTGACCGTGCTCAGCCCCACCGGGCTCAGCGCCAGCTCGCCGCAGGTGTGCAGGAAGTAGGTGAGAATGAGGAAGATCACGCTCATCCGCTGCACCGAACCGGAGGCCACGCTGGCGGTTCCGCCCAGGACGACGAGGAAGCCGAGTCCCAGGAGGATCAAACCCACCGAGAACTTGCGTGGGCTGGACGGTTCGAGTTTGCGCGTCGCGAGCCAGATCCACAGCCAGGCGAAGACGGGCGCCAGGCTGATGATGAAGAGTGGGTTGATCGCCTGCAGCCAGCTGGCGGGCATCTCCCAGCCGAGAAGGTTGCGGTCGGTGAGCTGCTCCGCCACCAGGTTTAGGGAGGTCGAAGCCTGCTCGAAGCCGGCCCAGAACACGGCGGCGGCCACGAAGAACACTCCGATGGCCGCCACTCGTCCCTTCTCCTCGCGGGTGAGGCCGCCCCAGAGGAAGACGTACCCGAAGTACAGCACGGTCGAGCCGACGATGACGGCGGTGCCTGCCCCGGCGATCTGTTCCACCGACACGCCCATCAGGAGCAGCGCGGCGATCACGGCCGCGAAGGCGACCAGTCCGAACAGCAGCCTCCGCAGGTTGGCGGAGCGTTCCGCCTCCGTGGCGTCCGGGTGAAGGCCGGCCTCGCCGAGGTGCTTGCCGCCGAGCACGTACTGGATCAACCCCAGCACCATCCCCACTCCCGCCGCACCGAAGCCGAGGTGCCAGTTGACTTTCTCACCCAACCCGCCCACGATCAGCGGCGCCAGGAAGGCGCCCAGGTTGATCCCCATGTAGAAGATGGAGAACCCGGCATCGCGGCGAGCGCTGGCCTCGATCGGGTAGAGGTCGCCGACCATGGCGCTGATGTTCGGCTTCAGCAGCCCGGTACCCAGCACGATGAGCAGCAGGCCGAGATAGAAGGTCTCGAGCCTGGGAATGGCCATACTGAAGTGGCCGCAGGCGATGACGATGCCACCGAGCAGCACCGCCTTCCGCTGGCCGATGATGCGGTCGGCGACCCAGCCGCCCGGGAGTGCCATCAGGTATACGGCTGCCGTGTAGATGCCGACGATGGCCGCCGCGCGTGAGACCTCGAAGCCGAGGCCTCCCTCCGCCACCGGCGCGACCATGAAGAGGATGAGGATGGCGCGCAACCCGTAGTAGGAGAAGCGCTCCCACATCTCGGTGAAGAAGAGCGTCGACAGCCCCCAGGGGTGGCCGAAGAAGCTTTTTCCAGGGGGGGCGAGGGTAGCCGACGCCGAGCTTGCACCCGGGTGGGAGGTGAATTCGCCCGCGGGGGTTTTCGCCATGGGAGATTGTTTCTGGTGGAACGCTGGGGATGCGCGAATCTAGCCTTTACGCATGCGCATTGCCAGCGTAACTCAATGGCCGGCACCGCATCCGATGGGATGGGCGGAGCCGGGCGGATTTCGCTCTCAACGCCGCGTCGCCGTGGGTCGAGTGCGAGGCGGCTTCTTGCATTCTGGATGGTGGGTCGATGATGGGTTCCAGGCTGTCTCCGGGCGTCCGCTACATGGCGGCGAGTGCCCTCTTCTTCAGCGTGATGAGCCTGGGCGTGAAGCTCGTGGGACAGCGCATACCTACGCAGGAGGTGGTCCTGGTTCGCGGGACGCTCAACGCAGCCTTCACCTACGCGCTGTTGCGGCGCGCCGGTGTGCCGGCTTTGGGCCATCGACCGGGCGTGTTGATCCTCCGCGGGATGTTCGGCTTCCTGGCGCTGAGCTGCCTCTACTACGGCATCGTCCGTCTGCCGCTCGCGGACGCCACCGTGCTCCAGTACACCAATCCGGTCTGGACGGCGCTGCTCGCGGGCTGGTTGCTGCGAGAGCGGGTGGATGCCTGGGAGGTGGCTCTGATCCTGGCCAGTCTGGTCGGAGTGACGCTCATCGCCCGCCCCGGCTTTCTCTTCGGTGGGATGGCAGGGCGACTGGATCTGTTCGCGGTGGGCGTGGTGCTACTCGGATCGGTCTTCAGCGCGGCCGCGTACGTGACCGTGCGACAGCTCGCCCGCAGCGAGCATCCACTCGTGATCGTCTACTACTTTACCCTCGTGTCGATTGCTGGATCGCTGCCGGGAACGCTGCTGGAGCCGGTCTGGCCCACGCCGAGCGAGTGGGCCTTCCTGTTGCTGGTCGGTATCACGGCGCAGGGCGGACAGGTCTATCTCACCCGTGGTCTGCAGCTGGAGCCGGCCGGGCGGGCCACGGCGATCGGGTATCTCCAGGTGGTCTTCGCAGCCATCTGGGGCGCCGTCGTCTTCGGGGAGGTGCCGGATGGCTGGGTCCTCGCCGGGGCAAGTATCATTCTGGGAAGCACACTGATTCTGGCGAGCCGTCGCGCGCGGGCCGTGGCGCCCACGGCGCCCGGCGTCGCTCTCAAAGGAGAGGGAGGATGATCGAGGCTGGTGAGGCGGTGTCCTTCGCGGCCGAGTTGACGGTCGCGAAGCAGGCGGCGGCGGACGCGGCACAAGTGCTCCTGCGTGCGGCCACCCCCGCGACGGTCCGCGAGAAGCAGGGGGCGGCCGACCTGGTCACGGAGGTCGACGAGCAGGCGGAGCGGCTCATCCTGGAGCGGTTGAAGCGCCACTTCCCCGGCGACCGGTTCGTCGCTGAAGAGAGCTCGGCAGGTGCGCTCAGGCACGGAGAGCGCACCTGGATCATCGATCCGCTGGACGGCACCACCAACTTCGTGCACGGGCACCCTTTCGCGTGCGTCTCCATTGCTTTCGCCGACACGGAGGGGCTGGCGGTGGGTGTGGTCCACGCTCCCTTCCTGGGCGAGGTCTACCACGCCGTGCGCGGGGGCGGCGCATACCTCAACGAGCGGCCGCTGCAGGTCAGCGCAGTGGCGGAGGGGCCTGCGGGGCTGTACGCGACAGGCTTCCCCTTCAAGGCGGGAAAGGGAGACCCCGAGCTGTACTTCCGGCTCGTCGCCGACATGGTGGCGAGCTCGCACGGCGTGCGGCGCGCGGGATCCGCCGCGCTCGACTGTGCCTTCGTCGCCGCGGGCCGGCTGGAGGGCTACTTCGAGATCGGTGTCTCCGCGTGGGACGTCGCCGGCGGCCTGCTGCTGGTCACCGAGGCCGGCGGCCGCGTGACCGGCTGGCCCGGTGACACGGAGCCTCCTCTGCAAACCGGGCGAGTGCTTGCGACGAACGGGAAGGTGCATGGGTGGTTGGAGGAGAAGGTGGGGAGGGCGGGGCTGTAGGGGGAGTTTGGAACGGCACCCTCCCTGCATCCGCGAACATTCCAACCAGCCTTCATTTCGGACCGAACACCAGGAGCCGCTCGATGTCGTCTTTTCAGACGTACCTGCTCGGGTATATCATCCTGATCATCGGTCTAGCGATTGCCGCCTACCTGCTCGGTGCTCCGACGATCTGGATCGCCGTCGGGGTCATCGTGCTGATCGGCATCGGAATCATTACCGCGACGGGGCGGACCAAGCCGCGCGACCCGCAGCCACCTTCCTGAGGGAAGGCCGCGGCGGCCGCGTAGCCGGTTCCGCGCTGGAAGGAATAGTCAGATGAGCGAAGGGGTCTGGGTCGATTATCCGGTCGAGGTGGAGTGGGAGGGAGGACAGCGCTTCCGCGGCGGTCGCCCCGGCGGCCCCACCATCCTGCTGGACGGGGATCGCGAGGAGGGACCCGGGCCGGTCGACTCGGTGGTGATCGCGCTGGTGGCCTGCTCCGGGATCGACGTGGTCGAGATCCTCAATAAGCGACGGACCCCGCCGAGCCGCATGGACGTGCGCATTCGGTTCGCGCGGGCTGCGCAGCCGCCGCGCCGGCTCACCGCCATTCAGCTCCTCTTCCGGGTTGCCACCGACTCACCTTCGTCGCAGGTTGCCCGCGCAGTCGAGCTTTCCGTGCAGAAATACTGCTCGGTGGTACATTCCCTCAAGGAAGACATCGACATTTCCTGGGAGGTGGAGGTGGAAGCGCCCCAGCCCGCCTCGGGATGATCGACGCCCACATCGGCAACACGCCGCTGGTCCGACTGGAGCGGGTGGTGGAGCCGGGGATGGCGGAAGTGTGGGTGAAGGTGGAAGGCATGAACCCCGGCGGCTCGATCAAGGATCGCACTGCGCTCGCGATGGTGGTGGACGCGGAGCGGCGCGGCGTCCTGCGCCCTGGTGGCACGATCGTCGAGCCGACCTCTGGGAACACCGGCGTCGGACTCGCCCAGGTCGCGGCGGCGCGCGGCTATCGCCTCATCCTGTGTATGCCGGCCACCATGAGCGAGGAGCGCATCAGGACGCTCCGCGCCTATGGCGCCGAGCTCGTCCTGACCGACCCCGAATTGCGAATGCTCGCCGCGATCGCCGAGGCGGAGCGAATCCGGGACGAGTCCGGCGCCTTTCTGCCCAACCAGTTCTCCAACCCCGCCAACCCCGAGATCCACTACCGCACCACGGGCCCGGAAATCCGCGACGCGCTCGACCGCATCGACGCCTTCGTCTATGGATCCGGCACCGGAGGGACCATCAGCGGGGTGGGGCGTTGTCTGAAGGAACGCGATCCCTCCACCCAGGTAATCCTGGTCGAGCCCGGCCGCTCAGCCGTCCTGCACGGCGAGCCGCGGGGACAGCACCAGTTCCAGGGCATGGGCCCCGGCTTCATTCCGGACAATCTCGACCGTGCGGTGGTGGACCGCGTGATGAAGGCCTGGGAGGAGGACGCCTTCCCGCTGGCGCGTCGCCTGGCACGCGAGGAAGGGCTGTTCGTGGGGATGAGTAGCGGGGCAATGGTCTGGGCAGCCCTGCAAGTCGCCCGCGAGCTCGGCCCCGGACACCGGATCGTGACTATTGCGCCGGATTCGGGTGCACGCTACCTGTCAACGGCTCTCTTCTCCGATCAGCCGGAAGATCGATCGTAACCAATTTCGTGATCCATAGATGACGGCGACTGTACTGAAGTTCGGCGGCACGTCGGTGGACGATGCCGGGGCCCTGGAGCGCCTGGCGGACATCGTCCGGCGGCAGCTGGATGCGAACCCCGTGGTGGTGGTCTCCGCGATTCGCGGGGTGACCGACGCGCTCCTGCAGGGCACCCGCCTGGCCCAGGGGGGTGAGATCGGGCGAGCCTTTTCCGAGCTCGAGGGGCAGATAGGCCGCTATTCCAGCCTGGCGGCGGAGCTCCTTCCGCCCGAGGCCGCCGAGGAGATGGACCGCATCGTCGCCAATTCGGCGCTGGAAATCTCGGATCTGCTACGGGTGATCTCACTGCATCCGGGCACCTACCTCCCACTGCAGGACGAGATCGCCTCCTACGGCGAGAGGCTTTCGGCCGCGCTCGTCACCCGTGTGCTGCAGAGCCGCGACCTCCCCGGAGTGCTGGCGGACGCCCGCCGCTGCATCATCACCACCGCCGACCATACCCGGGCGGTCCCGCTCCCGGGTCCCACGGGTGAGAACACCCGCAACATCCTCGGGCCTCTGCTCCGGCAGGGGTCCGTGCCGGTGATGGGTGGGTTCATCGGCTCGGCGATGAACGGGGCGGCGACCACCCTCGGTAGGGGTGGCTCGGATTACACCGCGTCGCTGGTGGGGGCGGCGCTCGACGCGCGCGAAATCCAGATCTGGACCGACGTGACGGGCTTCCTGACCGCGGATCCCCGGGTGGTTCCGCAAGCGCGCCCGATCGCCCACCTCTCCTACGCCGAAGCGGCGGAGCTCGCCTATTTCGGGGCTCGCGTCCTCCATCCCAAGACGATCCAACCGGCTGTGGAGCGCGGAATCCCGGTGCGAGTCTGCAATTCACGGCACCCCAACGAGCCCGGCACCCTCATCGACGACGATCCGGTCATCGCTCCCGGTGGGGTGAAGGCAATCGCCCACAAGCCCGGAGTCACCATCCTCCAGGTGTCGTCGGCGCGCATGCTGGGGGCGTACGGCTTCCTCCGGGCACTCTTCGAGATCTTCGACAAGCACCGCACCGCGGTAGACGTGGTCTCCACCTCCGAAGTGAGCGTCTCGCTCTCCCTGGATGACACGCACGCGCTTGCCGACATCATCGCGGAGCTCGAGGGACTCGGAACGGTGGGTGTGGAGCCGGGGCGGGCGATCGTCTGCATCGTCGGTGAGGGACTGCGTTCCACCCGAGGCATCGCCGCACGCGTCTTCGGCGCGCTGGAAGACGTGGATGTCGCGGTGATCTCGCAGGGCGCTTCCAGCATCAACCTCACCTTCCTGGTACCCGAAGCCGATGTCGGCGACGTGGTGGAGCGCCTGCACCATCACTTCTTCAGCAACCCGTAATGGTCACCGTTCGGCGTTGGCGCAAAATGGCGAAGCATCAACAGCGCTGAGGGTTGCGCCATTCGAGTTCGATGATCATGTTTGAAAAACACGGCACAGACACGACCCCGACGAAGCGCTCTGCCCCGAACCGGGGGCGGGAATGAGCGTGCTCGACGAGGGAGCGGAGGGACGTTCTCCCAGACAGCGGAAGCTGGTCAGCCCGGAGCACTTGCTCCGGCTCCTCAACCAGCGCCTGGAGGGATATGGGCACTGCCACGGCTGCAAGCTCGTCGGCCCGATCCGTCGGCTTGCCGAGCCGGAGGAGGACGGCCGCAACTGGAGCCGCTTCATCCCGCTGGTATGTGGGAGCGCTTCGGCCGGCGGCTGTATTCGACTGGCCGAGCGGATCATCGACGACGCCACGCTCGAGTACAACCTCCGGGAAGACGAATGATCCCGCTGACCCGCGACTGCGGGTCGCGATTAAAGTGCAACCCCCCGCCTGCCGATATGAAACAGAGGTAAGCCCGCGTGCGCTGTCCCGTACGCGGTCTGCCTGTCCTCCGCAGCTCTGAGCCAGAAGGAGCCCTGATGCCTTCTCGCGCAACTCCTCGCATCCTCATCGGTCCCCGCGCCCTCGACGACCGGATCTGCCGCCTCATGTACATCCCCGAGACGGACGAGGCCTGGACGGAAGAATGGGCGGAGCGGGAATGGGTTCGCACTCCCGTGCTGGTCCGGTACCTCATGAAGGCGCCCACCGCCAGCCAGGCCACTCTCCGTCGTCGCGGCATTCCGCGCGAGCTGGGCGAGTGGGACCGAGAGCTTCAATAGCCCTTCCGCGCCTCTAATTCTCGGGCGCCTCCGGCATCGCCGAGTTCGAGACGAAGGCGATCCGTCGGCCGTCCGGCGACCAGGAAGGCACGTTGATGGTGCCCTGGCCCCCGTATACGTACGCGATCACCTCCGCAGCGCCTCCTTCGATCGGCATCAGGCGAAGGTAGACCTGCTTGTACCAGGGATGGTCGTCCGCTTCGATCTCCGGTCCGTAGGAGAGGAAGACGATCCACCGGCCATCCGGTGAAATGTGCGGGAACCAGTTGTTGTATTCGTCGTCCGTGACCTGCTGCTGGTCGCTTCCGTCGGGCCGCATGCGCCAGATCTGCATCTTCCCCGTACGGCTGGAGTTGAAGTAGATCCACTCCCCGTCCGGCGTGTATTCCGGCCCGTCGTCCAGTCCCTCCGCCGTGGTCAGGCGAATCTCTTCACCCCCCTCGCTGGCGGCGCGATACACGTCGAACTCGCCGTCGCGTCCCCCCGTGTAGACGAGATATTTCCCGTCCGGAGACCACCCATGCAGGTAAGAGGGGCCGTTTGCGGTCACCCGCCGAGGAACACCGCCCTGTATGGGGACGGTATAGATCACGGAAGACTCTCCTTCCGGACTCGCGCTGCTGATGCCGAGCATCGTGCCGTCGAAGGAGATGACGTGGTCGTTGTTGTTGCGGATGATCTCCCCGGTGTCGATGACTCGGGATTCCCCCGTCGCGAGATCGAACCGGTAGATCCGACCGTCCACATTGTAGATCAGGGCCGCTCCGTCCGGTGTCCAGTTGGGCGCCTGCAGCGCCTTAGGCGATCTGTAGATGATACGACGCGACCGGGTTTCGAGGTCGAGGATCTCCAGGTTTGCCCCGAGGTAGTCCCGGTAGGGCGTGTAGTCCTCCGCGGGAGGAATGATGATGCGGACGTCACGGAAGGTCGCTTGCTCGACGACCTCCGGATTGTGGGCGCAGACGAAGAGGCCGACGTAGACCTCGTCGCCCAGGTCCACGTCGGCGATCTCCTCGCGGACGAAGGTCGCGCCCATCTGCGCCACCGACATGATGAAGCGGCTACCCCGCCGCTCCAGCTGAATGATGTCGGCCGCGCGGACAGACAAAGCCACCTCCTCAGTCTGGCCGCCGGGGGTTCTTCTGAACTGCAGCGCGGTGAGCCCGTCGCCGTGGACGGCGGCGGTCACGTGCGCCGATTCCGGGTCGAGCGAGGGTCGGACCGTCCAGCCCATCTTGCGATGCGGATCGACGCCGTCGCCCACGAGGTGGGCGCGCGTGCGCAGGATGAAGTCGCCGCGCATACGCTTCCAGGCGAAGTGGAACTCGTCCCGGTCGGCCCACATGTTCGCGCCCGATCCGGCGATCAGGAAGCTCTGCTCCTCCGGATCATACGTCGTCGCGCCCGGCTGGGCCTGTCCTACGTCGGTGGTACCTTCGAAGGGACCCAGGTTCTGCGCGTCGGCGGGAAGCGCGCATGCCACGAGGGCCGCGGCGAGGGCAAGAACAGTCGGCTGCGGTCGCATGGGAAGGCGGGAGACGGGGTTTTGTGGGGCGAGAACAGCATGACCGAGGACTGTATGACAATGTCGCGCAACGGCACCTGAACACAAGCAAATCGTTCACCGCGGCCCGCACCTCCAGGAAGAGAACGAAATGGATCAACGCCGGATTCGTGTGCTATTCGTCTGCATGGGGAATATCTGCCGCTCCCCGCTGGCTGAGGCCGTCTTCCGTCACCAGGCCCGCGAGCGGGGCGTGGAGGACATGTTCGAGATCGATTCCGCGGGGACATCGGGGTACCATGCCGGCGATCCGCCGGATCGGCGCGCCGTGGCAACCGCCCGCGCGCGTGGCGTCACCGTCACCGGGGTGAGCCGGCCGATAATGGATCGCGACGTGAAGGAGTTCGATTACATCGTGGTAATGGACTCCGACAACCTCGCCTACGTCGAGCGTCTGCACTCGATCGTCCGCGGCAGCGCGCGTGTGCACCGCCTACGGGAATGGGATCCTGAGCCTGGAGGGCTGGACGTGCCCGACCCCTACTACGGTGGGGCTCGTGGCTTCGAGGAGGTGCACGACATGGTGGAGCGCTCCTGCGCCGCGCTCCTCGATCATCTGCTGGCACAGCACGAGGCGGTGCGATGAGTCTCCCGCCGCTTGTTCGTGAAGCGGTAGAGGCGCGTCTCGGCTCGGTCATCGAGCTCGGGCCGGTAGGCGGAGGTTGCATCAACCCGGCTGTGCACATCCATGCTGGCGACAGCGAGCTCTTCCTCAAGTACGGCCGGCGAACCCCCGAAAGCTTCTTCGCGACGGAAGCCCAGGGTCTGCGGCAGCTACGTGCGGCGACGTCGCGGCTGCGCGTCCCCGAGGTGGTGGCGTACGCGGACGCCGACGCGGAGTCTCCCTATGGCTGGATCGTGATGGAGTGGCTGGAGCCCGGCCGCCCCGGCAGGGACTTCGCCCACCGGCTGGCCGAGGGGCTCTGTGAGCTGCACACCCCTCTCGAGGGAGGGTGGGGGGCGGAGTGGAACGGCTACATCGGGACCCTGGCGCAGGATAACACTCCTACGGAAAGCTGGTCCGACTTCTGGCAGAGGCGCCGTCTCGCCCCCCAGCTCGAGCTCGCGCGGCGTAACGGGTGGGTGCCCGGCGGAGACGACGGGTGGGAGCGGTTGTTCGAGCGGCTGCCCCGCTTGCTCGCTCCCGCGGAGGTGGACGGCCCGTCACTCCTGCACGGGGATCTCTGGGGCGGCAACATCCTTGCGACTGCCTCGGGCGAGCCTGCGATCGTCGATCCCGCCCCCTACCGCGGACATCGCGAGGTCGACCTCGCCATGTCCGAGCTCTTCGGCGGGCCGACACGGACTTTCTACGAGGAGTACGACCGGCGACGTCCGCTCCTCCCTGGCTACCGTGAACACCGGAGGGCCATCTATCAGCTCTATTATCTCCTTGTGCACGTCAATCTGTTCGGCGATGCTTATGTTGCCCGCACTGCGGCAAGCCTCAACGCCGTCCTGGCTTCTACCTGATCCGGGAGCGGAGCGGGGGCCAGGCTGTCCTCCCCTCCTCAGTCGGAGTACTCAGCAGTGATCGGTCCGTCGGTCGACGAGGTGTCGACGGAGGTCGACGCCCCGGCGCCACCCGCCGGAAGGGTCATGCTGGCCCGCGCGCTCGCACGACAGGCGGAGCGCGCGATGGTTCGCGCTTCCGACGCCCCGCTGATCCGCGGCAATACCGCCCGCATTCTGGTCGATGGTCCCGTCGCGTTCGACGCGTGGCTCGCGGCCATCGCGCGCGCGGAGAAGTGGATTCACCTCGAGAACTACATCATCCGCGACGATTCGACGGGACGTCTCTTCCGTGAGGCGCTGATAAAGCGCGCCGCCGAGGGCGTTCGGGTACGGGTGCTCTACGACGCCGTGGGATGCTGGGCCACGCCCAGGCGCTTCTGGAAGCCATTCATCGAGGCCGGGGTGGACGTCCGCGCTTTCGCGCCGATGGGCCTGCGCGACCCGCTGAACTTCCTGCGGCGAGATCATCGTAAGGTGATCGCGGTGGACGGTACGTACGCCTCCGTCGCGGGGATGTGCATCGGCGACGAGTGGCGGGGGGACGTGGCGCGCGGAATTCCGCCGTGGCGCGACACCGGAGTGGAGTTCCGCGGCCCCGTGGCCGCCGCGATCGACCGCGCCTTCGCGCGCACCTGGTCCGTGGCGGGGGAGCCCCTCCCGGCGGACGAGATCCCCGATCCGGACGAGGTGCCGCGCGCCGGGGACGTGGCCGTGCGGGTGGTGGAGGGGGAGCCGGGGCGGTCGCGAATCTACCGGCTTTCGCAGTTCGTCGCGGTGGGGGTGGAGCGACGGCTCTGGATCACCGATCCTTACTTCGTAACGCCCCCGGCGATGACCGAGGCATTCGCCGCGGCGGCGCGAGACGGGGTAGACGTCCGGATCATCGTTCCGGCGTACAACAACTGGCCCATCGTGGGGGGCTTCTCCCGTGCCGGCTACCGGCCCCTGCTGGAGGCAGGGGTGCGTCTGTTCGAGTGGGAGGGGCCCATGATCCACGCGAAGACCGCTGTGGCGGACGGCATCTGGTCGCGGGTCGGTTCCAGCAACCTCAACCTGGCCAGCCTCCTCGGCAACTGGGAGCTGGACGTGGCCATCCTGGATCGGCAGGTGGCCGCGGAGATGGAGGACCTGTTCATCCAGGACATGCAGTCGTCGGTGGAGCTGCGGGTCCGGTCGGTGGAGGGTGGGTCGTTGGGAAAGCGCTTCGTGTACCGCGAGCCGGTGCTGGAGCAGACGGCGGAGCCGAACCGGCGCGAGGTGGAAGCCGCGCGCTCGGCGCGCGAGCGGGCGCCGCGAGGGCGGCGCCTCGGCCGGGTGCTCGGGCGGGTGGCGCGGGCCAGCTCGGTGCTCGGTCGTGCTCTGGTGGGACAGCGGCAGGTCGGTCGGGAGGATCGAGGCTGGATCCTGATGATCGCCGCCGGTACCCTGGGGCTGGCGGTGTTGGGCATCGTAGCCCCGCGGCTGCTTGCCTGGCCGCTTTCGTTCCTTCTGTTCTGGCTGGGGATCGGCAGCGTCTTCCGCGCCTGGCCGGGGCGCCGCAAGGGCTAGCGGAACGCCGGGGGATCGCGGAGGGTACTCAGCTCAGCTTTGCGTTCTGCGCATGCGCCGACAGGGTGGCGTTCGCGCACGGCCCAAGATCCTTCCATGGGGCAACTACATGGAACTTCGGTCCGCATTCTCCCTGTCGGTGTCGCTCGGGGTGGTCCTTGGTCTCGGCATTGTCGCGTCGAGCTCGAGCGACGCCGGCAGTTCGCCGGAGTTGGTCATCGCTGCCGTCCGGACCCTCACCGTTCCCCCCGTCCGCTTCGACCTCCCCATCGTTCCCAACTCTTCGGTTGATCGCTTCGTCTCGCTCTTCCGGGATGAGCAATCCGACCGCATGGCGCTCTATCTGAAGCGCGCCGGTCGATACGAGGGGATGATCCGGTCCAAGCTCCGCGAGCGGGGTCTGCCTGAGGACCTCGTCTATCTCTCCATGATCGAGTCCGGGTTCAATCCCAACGCCCGCTCCCGTGCGAGCGCCGTGGGGCTCTGGCAGTTCATGCCGGGTACGGCCCGAGACTACGGGCTGCGGGTCGACGCCTACGTGGACGAGCGCCGGCATCCGGAGCGCTCGACCGAGGCCGCGATCCGCTACCTGGAGGACCTGTATGAGGAGTTCGGCGCCTGGAATCTCGCTGCGGCCGCCTACAACACGGGCGCGGCACGGGTCGCGCAGGCAATGCGCGAGGTGACCGGAGCCGAGCGGGGGGTGGAAGCCGATTTCTGGCGTATCCGGCGCCGTTTGCCGGCCGACACTCGCGAATACGTGCCGCTCATCTTCGCCGCCGCGATCGTCGGGAAAGAGCCGCACAAGTACGGCATCGAGCAGGTCGAGCGCTGGCTTCCTCTACCCACCGACACCATCTCCGTACCGGGCGGCACCGCCCTCTCCACTCTCGCCGGCGAAATGGACGTCGACGTGGAGAACCTCCGCTCCCTCAATCCCCACCTGGTGAAATCCATGACGCCGCCGGGGCCGGATTACCCGGTGATCGTGCCGGATGGGGCCGCGCAGCGTTATGCCGCGGCGACTGGAGGTGCGAAGTCGCAGGCGGCCCGCGTGCGCACGCACGAGGTCAGGCAGGGGGAGTCGCTCACGCTCATTGCCCGCCGGCACGGCGTCAGCGTTGCCGCGCTGCGGCAGGCGAACGGGTTGGCTGAGGATTCGGTGGTTCGTCCCGGGCAGATCCTGCGCCTTCCGGTCTGAAACCTGCTGCCTCTCGCGGCGTAGACAATGAAGCCGACGTTGTGCGGAGTCGGGCTCGGGGGTGCGACTACCCTGGCTTCCCGGTTCCGCATTTCTCTTGACCCCCCTGATCGAGGAGTGGATCAATGCGCTTGCGACGTGTCGCGGGCCTCATGCTGATTGGAGTGACGCTTTCGGGCTGCGGATACAACCGCATTCAGGAACTCGACGAGCGTACGGAAGAGCTCAAATCAAACATCGGCGTGGAGCTCACCAACCGGAACTCGCTGATCCCGAACCTGGTGGCAACCGTTCAGGGGGCGGCTGAGTTCGAGCGAGGGACGTACACGGAAGTCGCGCAAGCTCGCGCCGGGCAGCTGACGCAGGCGCAGCAGGCGTTGCAACAGGCGGTGCAGAGCGGAGATGTCGAGCAGATGGCGGCGGCCGAGGGGCAGCTGAACGGTCAGTTGCGTGCCTTTATCCAGGTCGCGGTCGAGGCCTACCCACAGCTACGCGCGCAGCAGAACTTCATGGCGCTCCAGGACCAGCTCGCGGAGAGCGAGAACCGGATCAGCGTTGCGCGCCGAGACTACAACGAGGCGGTACGCGCCTACAACACCTACATACGCCAGTTCCCGCAGGCGATCACCGCCCGTGTGATCGGGGCGGAGCGCAAGGAGCCCTACGAGGCCCCGCCCGGGAGCGAGGAAGTGCCGGTGGTGGATTTCGGAGGATAGCGGGAGGATGACTGACGCGAGGGCAGGGAGGCGCCCACCAGGGAGCGCCCTGCCCTCGGTCTCATAGCCTCATCAGCATCACCTGGGTCAGGTGGATCGCGAAGAAGGCGATCAGCGGGGTGATGTCCACGCCACCGAGCGGCGGGATGACCTCGCTCAGCGGGCGAAGGATGGGGTCAGTGACCTGCCGGACGAAGCGCACCGCCACGTTGTCCGAGTAGGGGGAAACGAACCAGGACATCAGCGCTCGTGCGATTATCAACCACTTCAACAGCTCGAGGGCATAGTACAACAGCGTCAGCACGATCATCCACGCTCTCCCGTTCAGCCGGTTTCGTCCTGGAAAGGCCCCAGGAACAGCACGATCGGGTCACTCAGCCGCCCGACCGCCGCCCTCAGCCGCTCCACCGTCATCTCCTCTATTCCCGCCGCCAGACCGCTCGCTTCGCCGTAGACCAGCAGCTCGCGGGCGAGCTCTCGCGCCCGTTCCTCCGGGGCCGCGAGCGAATGCAGCCGTTCACCCCGATATCTCCGCAGCCGTGCCTCGAACCGGTCCTCGAGCATCGGCTCGTGTGCGACCTCCTCGACCACCTCGAGGATCCGCTCCGCCCACGCGTCGGCCTCCTCTGGTGGGGTGACCAGCTGGAAGCGTAGCTCCCCCCCGGTGATGCGTGGCGAGATTTCCGCCCGCGCGTTGAACACGGAGCGCCGCACGGGGGAGAACTCCAGTTCGTCCAGCGCCAGTTGGGCCAGGAAGCGTATGGCCTCCAGATCGGCACTCACCGGGAAGCGGTAGCTGACCGAGATCCAGGTGGTGATGGAGTTGTAGTTCCGCCGAACCGGCGATCGCGCGGACAGGATCGGTTCCACCTCTACGGTCAAACGGCCGGCGGGATTCACGAACTGGAGCAGGTGATCGCGTACGCTATCCGGATCGACCGGCCCCACGACCGCCACGACCACGCGGTCCGACGTGAAGGCGTCCCGGAGGATGTCGTCCACGTCCTGGACGGTGAGCTCCCGCACGCTGGAGGGGGTCCCGACTGTTGGCCGCCCCCAGGGATGCTCCGAGCCGAAAAACGCCTCATCGGCCGCCCGGCTTGCCGCGTCTGCGGGGTTGGATTGCCTGCTCAGAAGCTCGTTGAGGACCGTCTCCCTCTCGCGCTCGACGATGGCGCGCTGGGGAGGATCGCGAAAGAGGGAAACGAAGAGGGCGCGTGTGGCTTCCTCCCAGACGTCGGGCGCGGCAGTGAGGGTGAAGGAGATCGCGTCCTTGTGTGGCTCGATCGCCAGGCGCGCGCCCAGCGAGTCCAACAAGGGCTGTATCGGCGCCACGACAGACCGCCCCGCCAGATAAACGATACCTTCCTTCCCCTCCGGCTCGTCGGCGGGACCCGCGAGCACCAGCACCTCGGTGGCGACCACCGGGCTGCCCGCCTCTGGCACCACCGCGATCCGCTCCTGCGCCGTGGCACCGGAAGCCACCAACATTGCGGCGATGCAGCCCAGCAAGGCAGGGCGTCGGAACTCCCTTGCCGTGGCTCTCATCTGCGGGTGGCCTCCAGATTCTGCGGCGGAATCTCGGCTCGCACGGCGCCCGCCTCGTCGAGGCTCTCCAGCACCTCCCTGACGTCACTCACCCCGACATCGGCGAGCTCCGCGTAGAAGCGTTGCGCCGACTCTGCGTCGCCTCCTCGATCGATGAACCGGCCCACCACCTCGGCCATCCGATCGGGAGTTCGTGAATAGAAGAGCATGTCGTGGCGAAGGGCGCGGGCGGCGTCGGACACCCGCGCTTCGGTGAGATCGGCGGCGAGCTCGGCCGGAGCTTCTCTCAAGCGCTCGGGCGCGCCGCGGAGCGCCGAGGTGGGAGCCGCCACCATCAGGACGAGAGCTTGCCCGTAATGGGTCCACCAGTGCTCCCCCCACACCTCGGACGAGGGTAGCTGCGCCTGGAGCAGATCGGCGAGCAGACGAGCAGTGACGCTCACCGCCGCCGCCGGAAGGTCATCGATCGGATAGCCCACCCCGAACCACCCCCGCGTAGCCTCCGCGGGCGCCAGCGGGCCAAGGAAAGCGGTGTCCAAGCGGGCACCGCTGCTCTCTACATCCGGTGCGGCGGGGAGGTCGGCGAATTCGCGTCTCACGTCCTCGAGGGAGACGTCACCGACGGCCAGGATCGCCAGGCGATCGGGCCGGTAGAGTCTCGCCCACAGCTCGTCCAGGGGCTCCTCGGAGAGCCGCTCCGCGGAAGCGGGGGTTCCCGCGGCGGAGAGGTCCGCCGGGAAGAGGTGGGCTCGCAGCGTTGAGCGGAGGTGTTTGTCCGCGGTCTCCCATTCCGCCAGCCGTTCCTCGGTCAGCTCGCGCTCCGCGGATAATCGGGCTCCGGCGCCTGCTACGGGGGGTTCGAGGGCCGAGCGGAGGATGGCGGCGAGGTAGGGGAGCTCGACAGTCGGCCCGGTGACCGTGTAGACGATGGCGTCGCTGGTGCGCTCCACACGGACCTTGGCACCTACCACCTGCGCCTGCGCCTCGAGGCTGGGGTAGCGGATGTGCTGGAGCAGATGCCCGGCCCCCGCGAGTCCAGGAGGGTCGTCGACGAGGAGCGACATGCGCAACGAAACCAGCGGGATGGCGGGCTGCCGGTGTACCGCGAAGAAGGGTTCGGCGCTCTCCTGCGCCTGCGCAGGGAGCGCCAGCAGGAGGCCTCCGAGAAAGGCACCGAACAGGTTGTCGCGCGCGAGTTTACGCAATATACCAGTCGTCGGGTCCGAGCTGCCGGAGTTCGGTTGCACCTCGGGCCGGCACGGCCACCATCGATCGCACGCAGCCCTCACAGGGGCCGTAAGATACCCCGCGGGGGGAGTGAGTTCCAGGGGCGGAAAAAGCGCAAAGGGGCCGCCCGGAGCGCCCGGACGACCCTTTCTGGACTGCTTGTCGGCAGCGATCCCTCAGTCCGGAATGGCGTCGCTGATGATGAAATTGAGGGGATCCACCTGCTTGCCGTTCACCTCCACCTCGTAGTGCAGATGCGGTCCGCTGACCAGCCCGGTGGCGCCCACCTCGGCGATCACCTGTCCTCGCTCCACCCGCTGACCGGCGCGCACCAGGATGCGGGAAGCGTGAGCGAAGCGAGTGCGATAACCGAAGCCGTGATCGATCTCCACGGTGTTGCCGTACCCGCCGCTTCGGTGCCCGGCGTACCGCACGACTCCGTTGGCCGGGGCAAGGATGGGCTCCCCGACCGAGGCGGCGATGTCGATCCCGCGGTGGGGGCGGCTGATCCGGAGGATCGGATGGCGTCGATTGGGTGAAAAAAGGCTGGAAAGGTGTCCATCGGCGGGCGCAATAGAAGGCGTTGCCGCCAGCCGTTCGGTGTTCTCGCGCAGGGCCCCGATGGCCTCGCCGAGACTCGAGCGAAGCAGGTTCGCCCGGCGGACCAGGGTCTGGAGGTCGTAGGACGCGGCGAAGACCTTGCCGCCCACCTCCTGGTTCAGCTGGTAGATCTCCGAGCCCTCCAGAGTGGGTGTGCCAGGGCCGCCGATGCCTACGCGCTGAACGTCCTGGTCGATCGGTGGCAGTCCGGCGATCGCGCGGAAGGTTGCGTTGTTCCGCGAGAGCGAATCCAGTGCGGCGGCGAGCGTCTGCATCTCGTCGCGGATCTGGTCGACCTCGGCGGCGAGCAGCTCGTTCTCGCGCTTCAGCCGCCCGGCCTCCAAGTGCCGGTCCTGCCGGATGAAGAACCCGACGGTGAAGGTGCTGAGGAGCAGTGCGGTCACGAGCACGAGAGAGATGCCCGCCCGCACCGCGGAGCTGGTGACATGGAAGGTCCTTACGCGCTCGCTGTCGTAAGGAACGAGCATCAGGGTCCACCTGGTGCGCGCCATAGCCGCGGACTGCCGATGGAAGAGATGATGGAAGCGGTCCAGATTGCCGCCTGAGCCGCTTCATGGTTGCCTGGGCAGAGGGGTCACGCTGCCTTCGCGCGCGGCGAAAGGGCGACACTCCTCGAAAAGCGCGGGGTGGGGCAAGTGCAAGCCCATGGCCGGGGGTTGCGCATGTGCGCAACCCCTTCTGCGGCAGTCGGTTAAGAGGGAACTCTCGGGGAAGGGAAGCGGCCCGCCCTGTTGCATCCTGCCAGAGGTGCGGGCCTTTGCAAGATGTCAGGAGGAAGGGGCGAGGTCCGGCCGTGGGAAGAGCACGTCACCCTTCTGCACCTTCCATCCGGTCGGCTGCAGCGAGGCGAGGTCGTCCAGTCGCGGGAGCTGTTCGGGGCCGCCCAGCTGCCGCCAGAGCTCGAGGGCCTTGGTCGGAAGGTAGGGACTGAGGAGCACCGCGCTGATCGAGAGCGCGCGCGCCAGCGCCCCGAGCACCGCGTCCAGCGCGTCACCGCGATCCGGATCCTTCGCGAGCTTCCAGGGCGCCTGCTCGCCGACGAACGCATTGGCGGTGGACACAAGGCCAAGTGCAGCCGCGGCCCCCTCGTGTAGGAGGTAGGCGTCCATCTTTTCGCGATACTGGGCAACCGCCGCCTCGATGGCGCGGTCCAGCTGCGTGCCGCCCGACTCAGGGATCACCCCTTCGCGGTATTTCAGCACCATCGAGATGGTGCGGCTAGCGAGGTTGCCGAGGTCGTTCGCGAGCTCCGAGGTATAGCGCTCGTCGAAGCGCTCCCAGGTGAAGCTGCCATCCCCGTCCCAGGGGATCTCCCGAAGGATGAAATAGCGCAGCGCATCCGGCCCGTAGCGGCCGATCGCCTCGTCCAGGGTGAACGAAACGCCCGCGGACTTGGAGATCTTGCCGCCGCCCAGCGTCATCCACCCGTGCCCCCAGACCTGGCGGGGTGTCGCGACCCCTGCTGACATCAGCATGGCGGGCCAGTAGACGCAGTGGAAGCGCACGATGTCCTTGCCGATCACGTGGAGATCGGCGGGCCAGAGGCGCTCGTAGCCCGGGTTCGGGAATCCCGTCGCCGAGAGATAGTTGGTCAGCGCGTCGATCCAGACGTAGACCGCGTGCTCCGGGTCGCCGGGCCAGCGGATCCCCCACGCCAGCGAGGATCGGGAGACCGAGATGTCCTTGATCTCTTCGATCATCCGCCGCACCTCGTTGCGGCGCGACTCGGGCCGAACGAAGTCGGTTTCCTCGACCAGCTTCAACAGCGGCTCACGGTAGCGCGAGAGGCGGAAGAACCAGTCGTCCTCCTCCATCCACTGGATCTCGCGGGTCGGATGCTCGGGACAGCGACCGTCGACCAGCTCGTCGGCGCTCTTGTACGCCTCGCAGCCGACGCAGTAGTAGCCGGCGTAGGTGCCTCGGTACAGGTCGCCCGCGGCCTCCATCCGATTGATGATCTCGACCACCGCGTCGCGGTGCCGGTCCTCGGTGGTGCGTATGAAGTCGTCGTAGGAGATGTGCAGCTTCGCCCAGGCGGCTCGGAACGCGTCGGCGATTCCGTCGACCCACTCCTGGGGTGAGACACCGTTTGCTGCCGCCGTCTGCGCTACCTTCTGCCCGTGTTCGTCCATCCCGATCACGAAGTGCACGGGAATGCCCTTCAGCCGCTGATAACGGGCGATCGCGTCGGCTCCCACCTTCTCGAGCGCATGCCCGAGGTGGGGAGGGCCGTTGGCGTAGTCGATGGCGGTCGTGATGTAGAAGGTGTCGGTGCTCACGAGCAATACTGAAAAAGTCGGAATCCAGGAGTCGCAAGTCGAAATGGCCGTCTGCCACGTGGCATCCGCGCCGCCGTCGCAATCTACGGGGGTTACCCCGAAACAGCCATTCCGACCCCGGACTCCCGGATTCCGGCTGCTATCGTCTCCGGCGCCTGCGCCGCTTCGCGTCCTTCTGCCCGTCCGGCACGGAGATGATCTTCTCCTCGGTGCGAGGGGCGGGCACGGGCTCCTCCCGCGGCACGGCGGCCATCTCGGCTCGAAGCTGAGCGAGGCCGACGGTCCGACGCTGGCGCTGCTCGTCCATCAAGGTGACGAGGTCCCGCCAGATGTCGATACCGATCACCTTCTCCGGGCCGTGGGTAGTGTGCAGGACCTTCCCCTCGCGCGGGAAGCGTTTGCGTGCGGCGAGGTAGGCGTCGTGCTCGTAGGTGAGGCAGCACATCAACCGGCCGCAGGTGCCGGAGATCTGGGCGGGATTCAGCGAGAGATTCTGGTCCTTGGCGAGCTGCAGCGAGATCGGCTTGATCTCCCGGAGCCAGGTGGAGCAACAGAGCTCTCTGCCACATCGGCCGACTCCGCCGAGCAGAGCCGCCTCGTCGCGCACCCCGATCTGCTTCAGCTCGATGCGCGTGCGGAAGGTCCGTGCGAGGTCGCGGACGAGCTGTCGGAAATCCACCCGCCGCTCGGCAGTGAAATACAGGATCAGCTTGTTGCGATCCCACTGCCATTCGGTCTCGGTGACCTTCATCTTGAGGTTGTGCTGCTCAACCATCTCGCGTGCCTTACGGCGCACGCGCTCCTCGTCGGCACGCAGCACCATGAGCTTCTGCAAGTCCTCCGGCTCCGCTCGGCGCGCGACTCTTCGCTCGGGAGGAGGGCTGGCGTCCCCATTTTCAGCAGGATGGCAGGAGCTGCACTTGCGCGCGGCGATCCCTCCCACGGAACGGATCCGCCCGAGGTCCTGGCCTCGTTCGACGTCGACGATCACGTAATCGCCGACGGACAGTTCGGGATCAGTGGTCAGGAAGAAGTCTCGCCGATTCCCCTTGAACCCTACCTCGACGACATACGGACCATCGGCGGCCGGCGGAGCCGACGGGATCACGGGAAGTGGGAGCATGAATACCTTCCATGTATCGAAACGACGCGCGGAGACAGGGTCCCCGGGTCGCGGAGGGTGAACCAACAGCGGTCAGGCAGCGTGCCACTCGCCCATGGCGAGGTACTTCGCGCGACGCTTCTCCAGCAACTCTTCCAGGGAGAGCGACTGCAGCTCACCCAGGTGGCGGACGAGTGCCTCGCGGAGGTTCTCGGCGGTACGATCCCAGTCCGAGTGCGCGCCGCCCGCAGGTTCCGGCACGATTTCGTCGATCACGCCGAGCTGAGCAAGGTCGGGCGCGGTGATCTTCAGCGCGGCCGCGGCCTTGTCGCGCTCGCTGTTGGACTTCCAGAGAATGGCCGCGCAGCCCTCGGGGGAGATGACGGAGTAGACGCTATTCTCCAGCATGAGAATCCGGTCCGTCACCCCGATGCCGAGCGCCCCACCGGAGCCGCCCTCGCCGATCACCACGCTGATCGTGGGCACGCGCAAGGCCGCCATCGCGCGCAGGTTGCGGGCGATGGCCTCGGCCTGGCCACGCTCCTCCGCGCCGATGCCGGGATAGGCGCCCATGGTGTCGATCATCGTGATCACCGGGCGACGGAATTTCTCCGCGAGCTTCATCAACCGGAGGGCCTTGCGATATCCCTCCGGGTGGGCCATCCCGAAGTTGCGCCGCAGGTTTTCGTTCATGTCACGGCCCTTCTGATGGCCGATGAGCATGACCGATTCGCCCTCGAGGCGCGCCCATCCGCCCACGATGGACCCGTCGTCGCGGAAGCCCCGATCACCGTGCAGCTCGACCCAATCGGTGAAGGCGCGCGCGACGAAATCCAGCGTGTAGGGACGCGACGGATGACGGGCGACCATCACGCGCTCGAGCGGCGTCAGCTTGCGGTAGACGTCGCGCTTCAGCGAGTGCAGCTTGCGCTCGAGGGAGCGCAGCTCCGCCGAAACGTCCAGCCCGCGCTCCCGAGCGAGGTCTTGCAGTCGTTCGATCTGCTGCTCGACCTCGGCGATGGCCTTCTCGAAATCAAGATGGGCAACGGTTGCCACAATAACTTCTGAGCTGAAGGAGTCTGGTTAGGTCACCTGGGCGGGAGCTCCGTGCCCCGGACCCAGCGGCCGCTGGTCGTCCCGGCCCCCCTCCTGCCGTCCCGGGTCGCCTGTCATCTCACGCCCGTCTTTCGATCGTGGGCGCCGCGCAAGAATTGCCTGTAGGGGCGCCTCTTGTGGGCGCCGGCAGGACGATTTGCGGATCGCCGCCGTCCGGAACCCTCAGCCTCGCGTGCGGGTGGCCACCAAGGGCAGTCCTTAAGGGCCCATCTCGATCTACATCCAGCCGAGCGACACCCGCGTGCGACCCCCGCTCCGCAACCCCAAGTCTACAATTGATAACAACATCACGCCGTCTTGACCAGCGTGACCGCCGATTCGCCCAGCGTATCGCGCAGCTGAACGAGCAGCTCCGGACGCGGCATCACGGTCAGAGAACGCGAGCGAAGCCGGGGCGAATCGTCGTCGCCGCCGTTAGTCCAGCGCACGATCAGAGGCGCTGGACCGGGCGACGCAATGAGCAGAGCGGTTGCGCGACGAATCGAGTCCGCGTCGGAGTCGTGGCCCAGATTGATGCAGAGGCCGACGGCTCCGCTCTCTCGCACCGACGCGAGCGGCGTCACCCCGTCGAGGAAGATGGGAGGATCCTCCTCGTCCCGCTCCCGGCCGGAGACGGCCCCGCGCAGCAGCACCGGGGTGTCCTTCTGCAACGAGTCCTTGTTTCGCTCCCAGGATTCCCCGAAGGCCAGCACGGTGGCAGTTCCGTGGAAGTCCTCCACCGTGATCCGGCCCCACTCTGCACCGTCACGCTTGGAAATCTGGCGGCTCACCTCGGTGACGACGCATGCCAACTCCACCTTCTGATCCCTGAACTCCTTCAGGTTGGCGGTGTTCACCCGGTCGAAGAGGGCCATCTCCTCGCGGTAGCGGTCGAGCGGGTGTCCCGAGATGAAGAAGCCGAGGATCTCCTTCTCGCGCTGCAGCCGTTCGCTCTCCGGCCACGGCTGGACGTTGGGCAAGGGGGGCTCGGAGATTCCCGCACTGTTGACAGAGTCCTCGCCGAGCAGGTCGCCGAAGATGTTCTCCTGGATGCTCTCGCGATCCTTCTGCGCCTGTTGCGCGGCGGCAAAGGCAGCTTCCAGCCCCGCGAGGAGCTGGGCGCGGCCCTGCGGGGCGAAGCCGTCCAGGGCTCCCGCGCAGATCAACGCCTCCACGACCCGCTTATTGCAGAGGCGCAGGTCGATCCGGCAGAGGAAGTCGAAGAGCGACTTGAACGGCCCCTCCGCCTCCCGCGCAGCGAGGATGGAGCGCACCGCTCCCTCGCCCACCCCGCGGATCGCCCCCAGCCCGAAACGGATGTCGCCCACACCGTCGCCGACGACGGTGAACTTCAGGTTCGATTCGTTCACGTGGGGCGGAAGCACCTCCAGACCGCGCGGGCAGCGCTCCGGAAGGTACTTGCCCATCTCGCGGCAGGCGGCGATGTACGCCACGACATCCTCGGTCTTGTCCACCACCGAGCTGAGCAGCGCGGCCATGAACTCGGCGGGATACCAGCATTTCAACCAGGCTGTCTGGTAGGCGATCAGCCCGTAGGCGGCGCTGTGTGACTTGTTGAAGCCGTATCGCCCGAACGCCTCGATCTGCTCAGCCAGGTCCTCGATCAGCTTACGGTCGTGGCCGCGCGCCACCGCCCGCTCCACGAAGCCGCCCAGCTCCTTCTTGATCAGCTCGGCGTCCTTCTTTCCCACCGCCTTGCGGAGCACGTCCGCCTCGGCCAGGGAGAAGCCGGCCAGGATCTGGGCGATTCGCATCACCTGCTCCTGGTAGACGATGACCCCGTAGGTCGGCTCGAGCACCTCGGCCAGGTCCGGGTGGGGGTAGGAGACCGGCTCCTGACCGAGCTTCCGGCGGATGTAGACCAGGTCCATCCCCATGTCGAGCGGGCCTGGTCGCACCAGCGCGTTGGCGGCGATCAGGTCGTCGAACCGATCCGCCTTCATTGCGCGCAGCTTCTCGGTCGCGAGCGCCGATTCGAACTGGAACACGCCAGCCGTGCCGCCGCGGGCGAGCATCCGGTAGACCGCTGGATCGTCCAGCGGAATGTCCTCGACCCGGCCGTACTCCACTCCGGTCTCGGGATGTCGCAGCTTGCCGCCGTGGCGGCTGCGGATCGTCGCTACCGCGTCGTGGATGACCGTGAGCGTCTTCAGGCCCAGGAAGTCCATCTTGAGCATGCCCGCCTTCTCCAGGCAGGTCATGTCGTACTGCGTCACCAGTACCGACTCACCGTCGGCTCCTCCCGCGCCCTTGGTGCTCTGGGTGCAGATCGGCACGTAGTCCTGCAGTGGCCCGGGCGCGATCACCACGCCTGCCGCGTGGACGCTGGAATGGCGGGAGAGCCCTTCGAGCGTCTGCGAGTAGTCGAGGAGCCGGCGGTAGCGTTCCTCCTGCTCGTACAGCGTGCGGATCTCCGGGATCTGCTTCACCGCCTCCGCTACCGTCAGGGAGTACGCCGGCCCGTTGGGAATCAACTTCGCCAGACGGTCGGTTTCCGCCGGGAGGAAGCCGAGCGTCCGGCCAACGTCCTTCACCACCGCCCGGGACTTCATGGTGCCGAAGGTGATGATCTGACCGACCGCGTCGCGTCCGTACTTCTCTCGCACGTACTCGATCACCTCGCCGCGCCGCTCGAAGCAGAAGTCCACGTCGATGTCGGGCATCGACACGCGCTCGGGGTTCAGGAAGCGCTCGAACAGGAGATCGAAGCGGATGGGACAGATGTCCGTGATCCCCATGCAGTAGGCGACGATGGACCCTGCTGCGGAGCCCCGGCCCGGCCCCACCGGGATGCCGTGCTGGCGCGCCCAGCGGATGAAATCGGCGGTGATGAGGAAGTAGCCCGAATAGCCGAGCTTGGTGATCACGTCGAGCTCGTATTCGACCCGTTCGCGGATGTGGGGCGGGATGTCGTCGGCCGCCTTTCCGGCGGTGCCCATGGACTCGCCGTCGGCCTGGCCGCTGGCCGCCTGAACGGTCGCCGTGGAGGAGTCATCACCGGTCTTCTTGCCGTACCGCTGCCGCGCCCCGCTCCAGACCCAGGCCCGCAGCATCTCCTCTTCCGATGCAAAGCCCTCCGATTCGGTGGGGAAGCGCGGAACGTAGTACTTCTTCTCGAACTGGAGGTCGACCTCGTCGGCAATGCGCAGGGTGTTCTCCAGCACGTCCGGACGATCCGGGAAGAACTGGGCGATCTCGAGGTGGTTCTTGAAGTACAGCCCCTCGTCGTAGCGCATCCGGTCGGGATCGGAGTGATCCTTTCCCAGACCGATGCAGAGCAGGATGTCGTGCGCCGGGTGATCTTCGGCCCGAAGGAAGTGCGCGTCGTTGGTGGCCACCACCGGAAGTCCGACCTGGTCGGCCAAGGCCAGGATTCGGCGGTTCAGCTCCGCCTGACCCTCGTAGTCGTGCGCCTGCACCTCGAGGTAGTAGCGACCAGGGAAGGTCTCGGCGTACCAGGCGGCCGCCTCGCGCGCCTCGTCCTCGCGTCCCTCCATGAGGTGCTGGGCGACCTCCCCCGCCAGGCAGGCGCTGGTGACGATGAGACCCTCGGAGTACCGCGCCAGCACCTCCCGATCGATGCGCGGCTTGAAGTAGAACCCCTCGCTGAAGCCGATGGAGGAGAGGCGGGCGAGGTTGCGGTAGCCGATCAGGTCGCGCGCCAGCAGGACCAGGTGGTAGTAGCCCTTCTCCCCCTTGACCTTACCGCGCTCGAAGCGACTCCCGGGCGCGACGTAGGCCTCCATCCCCACGATCGGTTTCAGACCCGCCTTTCTGGCCTTCTCCTGGAAGATCCAGGCGCCGTACATCACGCCGTGATCGGTGAGCGCGAGAGCAGGCTGCTCGAACTCCAGCGCTCGGGTGATGAGGTCGCCGACGCGGTTGGCGCCGTCGAGAAGGGAGTACTCCGAGTGGCAGTGCAGGTGAACGAACGACATCGATTCCTGAAATGGGGGAGGTCCTGGCGGGAGCCGGCGAAAGCCGCCGCGCGCCCTGGATCGGCGGCCGGTTCGGCCCCACCGACGAAGAACTCAAAGCGAAAGCTTGCTTGCGGTTAATATGGTCCGAGCCGGAGGGTGGGAGCAAGGGACGGGTCGGGGCCGCCAGCTTTGATCCGAAGGCGCAAATCATGCTGCTTTCGGTGACGGACGGCGGGCGATATATGTGGCGCCGTCATAGCGGTCGGAATCCGATCGGCAGGCCTGGGAGGCGACTCGCTCCGAGGCCCGTTCGTGTCGTCGTGTGTTCCGACTCCACACCCATCCAGCGTTGGAGGACTCGCAATGAAACGATTCTTCGTTCGGAAGGGTCGTGGCGAGCACGCAAGCGTGCGATCCGCGACCCGGCCGTTGAAGCGGGTGGTACCGCTTCTCGTGCTGGGACTTGCCTTGCCTGGTGTGCTCGCCGCGCAGACGGTGACAGGTACGGTGGTCGCCTCCGAATCCGGGTCTCCGCTCCCCGGAGTGACCGTCAACGTGCAGGGCACCGATGTGACCACCGTCACCGACGCCTCGGGGCGCTACACCGTCGAGGTCAACAACCCGCAGACCGACACGCTGACCTTCAGCTCGATCGGCTACGCCACCCAGAATGTGCCGGTCAACGGTCGCACCACCATCGACGTCACCCTGGTGCAGCAGGCGGTGGCGCTGGAGGAGTTGGTGGTGGTCGGTTACGGCACACAGCAGCGGCGGGACGTGACTGGGGCGGTGGCGTCGGTGGAAACGGAAGACGTCGCGCAGGTGGCCACCCCAAACGTTGAGCAAGCGCTACAAGGGCGGATCGCGGGCGTCCAGGTCAGCCCCAACTCGGGTGAGCCCGGACAGAGCGCGGTGGTCCGCATCCGCGGCGTGGGCACGCTGAACAACGCCTCCCCCCTCTACGTCGTCGACGGGATGCTGCTCGACGACATCTCCTTCCTGAACCCCAATGACATCGCCTCCATGGAGGTCCTGAAGGACGCTTCGGCGACGGCGATCTACGGGTCTCGAGGGGCGAACGGCGTGATCATCGTGACCACCAAGCAGGGGGCCATCGACACCCCGACCCGGTTCACGGTGAGCGCCTACGCGGGGTTCCAGGAGGTTCAGAACCCCATCGACATGGTAAACGCGCGGCAGTACGCCGAGCTCGCGAACGAGCTGGCCGCGAATCAGGGTCTGCCGGAACCGTATTTCCCCGACCCGGCCGCGGTGGGACCGGGCACTGACTGGCAGGACGAGATCTTCCGGACGGCCCCGATCCAGAACTACCAGGCCAGCGTGAGTGGCGGCAGCGACCGCGTCTCTTACTACTTCAGCGGCAACTTCATCCGTCAGGACGGAATCATCCCGAAGTCCGACTACGAGCGCATCACCCTGCGCCTCAATAACGACTACGACCTCACGGAGACGTTGCGGCTGGGTAACAACTTCAACTTCAGCTACATCGACGATAAGCGGGCCCCGAACGTCCTGCGGACGCTCTATTACGCCGACCCGACGATCCAGCCCCGGGACGAAAACGGGAATTTCACCGACGGGAACGTCCGTTCCTCCGCCGGAAACCCCGCCGCGACGGTGTTCTACACCAACAATGGGGGCGAGCGGACGCGGCTGGTCGGCAATCTGTTCGCGGAGCTCGACTTCCTGAACGACTTCACCTTCCGAACCAGCTTCGGCGTCGATCACGATCGGGACCAGTTCCGCAACTTCGTCCCGGAGTTCATCGTCTCGCCCATCCAGCAGAACGTCGACTCCGACCTGACCGTCGAGACCACGACGAACAGCTCCTGGCTGTGGGAGAACACGGTGAACTACGACTGGGTGGGGGAACGGCATCGCGTCTCCGCGGTCGCGGGCATCACCGCGCAGTCGTTCTATACGGAGCGGCTCGGCGGGTCGCGAACGAATCTGGTCGGCGACGATCCCAGCCTCTGGTACCTCAACGCGGGTGACGAGGAGGGGCAGACCAACTTCAACACCGCCGAGGATTGGCGGATGCTCTCCTACCTCTTCCGAACGAACTACGCGCTGCTGGACCGCTATCTCCTGACCGCCTCGCTGCGGATCGATGGTTCTTCGCGGTTCGGTTCGGAGAACCGCTACGGCTGGTTCCCTTCCGTGGCGGTCGGATGGGACCTCGCCCAGGAAGCCTTCATGCAGGACTACGAGAACGTGTCCGCGCTGAAGTTGAGGGCGAGCTGGGGACAGATCGGGAACGACAAGATCGGTGCGTACCCGGGGATTCCCGTCGTGACGGGGAATCTCAACGCGATTTTCGGGGAGGACGAAACGATGTTCTTCGGGGCTTCGCCCATCGAGCTGGCGAACCCGGATGTCAAGTGGGAGCGAACGAGCCAGACCAACATCGGCCTGGATGCATCGTTCTTCGATGGTAGGGTGGGTGCGACCCTCGATTGGTACAACCGGCTGACCGACGGAATTCTGGTGCGCGTGCCGATCCCCGACTTCGTCGGCGTGTCCACGCAGCCCTTCGTCAACGCGGCCGAGGTGCTGAACCGCGGCTTCGAGGCGACGCTCGAACTGAATCAGCAGTTCGGCGAGCTCGGCGTGTCGCTCGGACTGAACGCCTCCACCATCGATAACGAGGTGAAGGAGCTGGGGCAGGGCAACGAGGCGATCTTCGGTGGCGGGCTCGGGAACGAGGTCGGAATCACCACCCGCACGGAGATCGGTCACCCGATTGGCGCCTTCTGGGGATTCAAGGTCGACGGCGTCTTCCAGACGCCCGAGGAGGTGGCGGCGGGTCCGCTGCGCGGCGGCGAACAGCCCGGCGACCTGCGCTACGTGGATACGAACGGAGACGGAGTCATCACCGATGCCGACAAGACCTTCCTCGGCTCTCCGATTCCGGACGTCATCTACGGCATGAACATCGACCTCAACTGGCGGTGGTTCGACTTCTCGGCGAACTTCAGCGGCCAGTCGGGCAACGAGGTCTACAACGGCAAGAAGGCGGTGCGCTTCGGGGTGGACAACTTCGAGAAATCCTTCCTGAACCGCTGGACGGGCCCGGGGACGAGCACGACCGAGCCTCGCGTGACCAATGCCGGACACAACTATCTCGCATCGGAGCGCTTCATCGAGGACGGCTCTTTCTTCAAGCTGAACTCGGCGCAGCTCGGCTACCGTCTGCCGGAGTCGGTGACCAGCCAGCTGAACCTGGCCTCGGCTCGTATCTACGTGAACGGCACCAACCTGTTCACGCTTACGGACTACAGCGGCTACACCCCCGAGCTCATTTCGGGGGAGGTGATCAACAGCGGCATCGATCTGGGGGTCTACCCCACGATGCGTGTGATCTCCTTCGGCATGGACGTGTCGTTCTGAGCCGCCATTACATCGAACTCTTCGATTTCCAAGCGATATGAAACCGCTAATGCATAAGAGGTCTGGGGGGCGACGGCGGGTCGCGGCGACCCTGTTGACCCTGCTGGCCGCCGTGGGCTTCTCCGGCTGCGAGGACTTCCTTTCGACGGAGCCGCGCGGGGAGCTGACCACTCCCAACTTCTTCACCAACGAGAGCCACGCGGTACAGGCGACCAACGCCACCTACAACATGCTCCGCGCCTGGCCGGTGCACGTGTTCGCCTGGATCGGAATGACGGACATCGTCTCCGATGACGCGACCAAAGGCAGCGTTCCGGCGGACGCGAGCTTCCTCGGTGACCTGGACGACCTGAACTTCGATCCGGGCAACATCGCCTTCAGCACGGTCTGGGAGGGCTACTACCAGGGGATCTACCGCGCGAACGTCGCGATCCAGAACATCCCCCAGGTGGACATGGATGAGACCCTCAAGGCGCGGCTGATCGGCGAGAACCAGTTCCTCCGCGCGTACTTCTACTTCTTCCTCGTGCGAGCCTTCGGCGGTGTGCCGCTGATCCTGGAGCCCCTGGTCGCGGGCGAGTTCGATCAGACGCGAGCCACCGCGGAAGAGGTCTACAACCAGATCGAGCAGGATCTGCTCTCCGCCATCGAGGTGCTTCCGGAGCAGTACGGGGCTGCCGATGTCGGTCGCGCGACGAAGGGGGCGGCCCGGGCACTCCTCGGCAAGGTGTACCTGTTCCAGGGAGAGTACGAGAACGCGTACGAACAGCTCCGGCAGGTGATCGATTCGGGTGTGTACAGCCTCTATCCCACCTACCGGCAGCTCTTCACCCCGGCGGGTGAGAATTCTTCGGAGGCGGTGTTCGAGGTGCAGAACACCACGCTGGAGGCGGGAGGCGGCTCCAGCCAGTACGCGCAGGTTCAGGGAATCCGCGGCATTCCGAACGTGGGATGGGGCTTCAACACCCCCTCCGACGACCTCGAGGCGAGCTACGAGCCGGGGGATCCGCGTCTGCAGACCACCATTCTGTATCCCTGGGAGATGCTCCCGGATGATCCCAACCGGGTGGTCTACCTGAACCCGAGCATGCCCAACAACCGGTACAACCAGAAGGTCTACACCTCGCCGGATACTCCGCGTGGGTCCGACAACAGCAGCGTGAACATCCGTCGGATCCGCTATGCGGATGTGCTGTTGATGGCGGCCGAGGCGGCCTTCCGGACCGGTCGTGAGGACGAGGCCCGCACCTGGCTCAACCAGGTGAGGACCCGCGCTCGAGACGGCCACAAGAACACCGTGGGGATTTTCGTGGAGACGCTCGCCCAGTCCATCGCGACCCAGGTGCTGGGGCGTGGTGCGGGCGAGAGCCGGGCGTTCGTGCGCTACGTGAACCCGGAGAGCGACGCCTTCGACGCGGGGGTGCGGAGCTTCGTCAGCGCCTGCCAGGACCCGTGTGCGGAAGCGCCCGTTCCGCCCGTGCGGGTAACCAGCATCGACATCATCGAGACGGTCAACGGCAGCCCGGTGCGCGACGCGGACCAGTTCCTCGCGGCCGTGGACGCCGTGCCGACCGGCGCTCCGGTGGTGCTGACCGGTGAGCGAATCGAGCAAGCAGGCGACGGCTCGACCACCAGCTCCGACTTCATCGTCACGCTGACCGCCCAGCCGCTCCTGCCGGAGGTCACGGCCAGCGGAGACGCGCTTCTGCAGGCGATCTGGGCCGAGCGACGCTGGGAGCTGGCGATGGAGCAGCACCGTTGGTTCGATATCATTCGCCAGGGCCGCGCACCTCAGATCATGGGCGCCCTGGGCAAGACCTTCCAGGAAGGGAAGCACGAGCTGTATCCGCTCCCGGCCACGGAAGTGCAGATCACCGGATTGCAGCAGAATCCGGGATATTGAGGGAATGACAGGGTGACAAGGTGACAAGGTAGGCGGGGCAGGCAAGACAAGGAGACAAGGGGACAAGGAGACAAGGGGTGAGCGACCTTCACGCTGACCCCGTCAACGCGAGAGGCTGGCACGCGTGACCTTGTCCCCTGTCACCCTGTCGTCACGCCGTCGATTTTGTCACCCCGTCACCCTGTCACCTTGTCATCCGTTCCTCCTTGTCTCCTTGTCTGACTAACTCCTTGTCTGCCATGCGCTACCTCACCCTCCTGAGCCTCCTCCTCCCCCTCATGGGCTGTGCGAACGCGACCACGAGCCCGGATCGGGCGCCCCCGGCCTTCGATGATTTTGTTCCCGAGGTGCAGGAGCGTACCTTCCGGTGGTTCTGGGATACGACCAATCCGGAGAACGGCCTGGTGCCTGACCGGTGGCCGGAGCCGCCGTTCGCCAGCATCGCGGCGGTCGGGTTCGGGCTGAGCGCCTATCCGGTCGGCGTGGAGCGGGGCTGGATCACGCGCGAGGAGGCGCGCGAGCGAACGCTGAATACTCTGCGGTTCTTCTGGAACGCTCCCCAGGGGGACGCCGCCACGGGAATGACCGGATACCGTGGCTTCTTCTATCACTTCATCGACATGGACCAGGGCCTCCGGTACCGCGACGTGGAGCTCTCGACTATTGACACCGCGCTGCTCATGGCCGGGGTTCTCACGGTGGGCGAGTACTTCGACCAGGACGACCCGGTCGAGGAGGAGATCCGCGCACTGGCGGATTCGCTCTACCGACGGGTGGAGTGGGACTGGTTCCAGCGCGAGGACGGGCTGATCCGGATGGCCTGGTATCCCGACCGCGGCTTCGGGCCGCCGGTCTACACGGGGTACAACGAGGCGATGATCCTCTACCTGCTCGCCCTGGGATCTCCCACCCATCCGGTGGATGCGCGAGCCTGGAGCGCCTTCACCAGTTCGTACGAGTGGGCGGACTTCTACGGGCAGGAGCACGTGAACTTCGCCCCCCTGTTCGGCCACCAGTACTCACACATCTGGGTCGATTTCCGGGGGATTCGCGACGCCTACATGCGCAGCCGGGGGATCGATTACTTCGAGAACTCGCGCCGTGCAGCGCTGGCCCAACGGGAGTACGCGATCGACAACCCCAACGGGTGGGTGGGCTACGACGCGAACGTCTGGGGCCTGACGGCCAGCGACGGTCCGGTCGGCGCCACGATCGTCATCGATGGGCGGGAGCGGCAGTTCCGGACCTACTGGGCGCGCGGAGCGGCGGCCGGGGACATCCGCGACGACGGCACCATTGCACCCACGGCGGTGGGCGGGTCCTTCCCCTTCGTCCCCGAGCTTGCGGCCCAGGCGCTCCGCACCATGGCGGAGCGCTACGGGGAGCACCTCTACCGCGAGTACGGATTCATCGACGCGTTCAATCCCACGCTCCGGACCGAACATCCGGTCACGGCGGGTGAGATCGTGCCAGGAGTGGGTTGGTTCGACGACCAGTATCTGGGCATCGATCAGGGGCCAATCGTACTCATGATCGAGAACTATCGCTCGGAGCTGATCTGGAGGCTCATGCGGAACAACGACTACATCGTACGCGGGCTCTGCCGGGCCGGGTTCTCCGGCGGATGGCTCGAGGGGAGGTGCACGCAATGACGATCCGGTTGGGAAGCTTCGTGAGGAGGTCCGTAGGCAGCGTCGTGAGAAGGTCGGCAAGTAGCGTCGTGAGAAGGTTGGTAAAGGTCGCCGGAGCGTGGGCGTTGCTGGTCGCTTGCGGCCTTCCGGCGGCCCGGTCCGTAGCCGCCCAGCAGGCCACCCCCCCGCGCAACGTCGTCTTCATCCTGTCCGACGACCACCGGTACGATTTCATGGGGTTCCACCCCAATGCGCCAGACTGGCTGGAGACTCCGAATCTCGACCGGATGGCGCGGGAGGGCGCGCATCTGATGAACGTCTTCGTGACGACCGCCCTCTGCTCTCCCAGCCGCGCCTCCATCCTTACCGGCAAGTACGCTCACAACCACCGGGTGGTGGACAACAGCTCTCCCATTCCGCCCGGCACCACCTTCTTCCCACAGTATCTGCAGCAAGCAGGCTACGCGACCGGCTATTTCGGGAAGTGGCACATGGGCGAGAATGCCGAGAGCGACCAGCCGCGGCCCGGATTCGACCGGTGGGTGAGCTTCCGCGGGCAGGGCACCTATTACGATCCACTCCTCAATATCGATGGCGAGCGCCGCCAGATGGAGGGGTACACTAGCGAGATCCTGACCGATTTTGCGCTGGAGTGGCTGGACCAGCGTCGGCGAGAGCCCGAACGCCCCTTCTTCATGATCCTGGCGCACAAGGCCGTACACGCGGAGTTCGAGCCGGCGGAGCACCATAGGGGGCGCTACGCCGACGTGGAGATCCCCTATCCGGCCAGCATGGCCAACACCGAATCGAACTATCGGGGGAAGCCGCACTGGGTGCGTGCACAGCGCGACAGCTGGCACGGGGTCGACTACATGTACCACGGCCAGTTCGACTTCGACACCTTCTACCGGCAGTATGCGGAGACCCTGTTGGGGCTGGACGAGAGCATCGGCCGGGTGCTGGACTACCTCGACCGCACCGGTCTGAGCCGCAACACTCTCGTCATCTACATGTCGGACAACGGGTTCCTGCTCGGGGAACACGGCCTGATCGACAAGCGCAACGCCTACGAGGAATCGATGCGGGTGCCGATGCTGGCCTACGCGCCGGGGTGGATCCAGCCGGGGACCCAGATCACCGAGCTGATCCGCAACATCGACATCGCCCCGACGCTCCTGGAGCTGGCCGGCGTACCGATTCCGGAAGACATGGACGGACACTCGGTGCTGCCGGTCTTCACCGGCGGCCAGATCGAGCAGGAGCCGGAGATGCTGTATGAGTACTACTGGGAGTACGCCTTCCCGCACACTCCCACCACCCTTGCGCTGCGCGAGGATCGCTTCAAGTACATCTTCTATCACGGGGTGTGGGATACCAACGAGCTCTACGACCTGCAGAGCGATCCGCACGAGATGGTCAACCTCATCCACGTACCCGCCTACCGCGAGGAGGTAAACCGCATGCGCCAACGGCTATTCGAGCGGCTGGAAGAGACCGGTGGAATGTTGATCCCCCTGAAGCCAGCCGGGACGTTCCAGGCGGCGGAGCGTGAGCTGCCGTGATCAGGTACGCTGCCGGGTCGGTCGCCCCGCTCCTGCTACTGCTCCTCACCGCTTGCGCCGCCGATTCGTCCGATACCGAATCCGAGGTCGCCAACCGTTGGTGGAAGGGAAACCTCCATACCCACTCCCTCTGGAGTGACGGGAACGACTTCCCCGAAAGCATCGTTGATTGGTACGCGACGCGAGACTACAACTTCCTTGTGATTTCCGACCACAACACGCTCCACGCCGGGGAGAAGTGGGTCACCATCAACCCCGGCACCGATCGTAGGGTCGCCTTCGATCGCTACCTGGAACGCTTCGGCGACGACTGGGTCTCGTGGGAACCGCTTGCCGGTGACACCATCCGCGTGCAGTTGAAGACGCTGGACGAGTACCGGCCGCGCTTCGAGCGCCCCGGGGAGTTCATCCTGATCCAGGGTGAGGAGATCACCGACCGGTTCGAGCAGAAGCCGCTCCACGTGAACGCGACCAACCTCGAGCGGCAGATCGAGCCGCACGGAGGCACCAGTGTCGCCGATGTCCTCCAGAACAACATCAACGCCGTGCTCCAGCAGAGGGAGGAGACCGGCCGTCCGATGTTCCCTCACGTCAACCATCCCAACTTCGGCTGGGCGGTGACCGTAGAGGACCTCATGGCCCTGGAGGGCGAGCGATTCTTCGAGGTCTACAATGGCCATCCGCTGGTTCACAACGAGGGGGATCATGAGCATCCCAGCGTGGAGCGGATGTGGGATATCCTCCTCGCCACCCGCATCTCGGAGGGCCGCCCGATCATGTTCGGGCTCGCCACGGACGACTCGCACAATTACGTGACGTTCGAGACCGGCTCTGCGAACCCGGGGCGGGGGTGGATCATGGTCCGGGCGCCGGAGCTCACCGCGGAGTCGCTGATCGACGCGATGGAGCAGGGAGACTTCTACGCCAGCAACGGCGTGGTGCTACGCGACGTTCGCCGCGAGGGAGAGGTGGTGCGCGTGGAGATCGAGCCCGAGGAGGGCGTCACCTACACGACCCAGTTCATCGGCACGCGCCAGGGCTACGACCCGCATAGCGAGCCGGCGGTCAGCGCGGAGGGGGATACGCTGAGCCGGCGCTACAGCGACGACATCGGCCAGGTGCTCGCCGAGGTCGAGGGCCCGACGGCCGAATACCGTTTCCGGGGAGACGAGCTGTACGTCCGCGCCAAGGTGATCTCCTCCAAGCCGAAGGAAAACCCCTACCACGAGGGGGAAGTGGAGACGGCGTGGACGCAGCCATTCCTGCGGGAATTTTGAATTTTGGATTTTGAATTACGAATTACGAATTACGAATGACCGCAGACCGAAGGGGCATGGAGGATTTCACAGAGAGCACAGAGGAAACCCCTCTCCGTTTTCGCCTTTTATGGGGACGTTGGAGGAAGCCGTAGTGTTCCTCTGGGACCTCTGTACCCTCTGTGACCCCTGCGGTTTGCCCGTAATTCGGAATTCGTAATTCGTAATCCGGCCTCCGCTATCCCCCTGCCGCGAGCCGGGTCGCTTGCCTCTCCTCTGAGGGCTCGGCGCGATCCGCGGATTTGGGGCGCGTCGCCAGGCTCGCGCCGTCCGGAATCGCGGGGAGGGCGCCCTTCTCGAGCCAGGCATGCTCACCGCGCAGGACCTCCTGCGCGAGGCGATAGGTAGAGTTGTCGGCGTTGCGGAAGAGCTCGTCGAAGAGCTGCTCCACCTTTCGGCGCGCACGGCGGCAGAACACGTCGGCCATGCGCACCGCCTTCTGACCTTCCTCCCCCTCCTGCCGCATGGCGTGCGCGCGGACGCAGGCGGCTGACATGGCGTACAGCTCAGCGCCGATGTCCACAAAGCGGAAGAGCAGCGCCTGCTTGCGCTCCAGCTTGGCCTGGTAGCGTGACATCGCGTAGAACATGCTGCGCGCCAGACGCCGGGAGGTGCGCTCGATATAGCGCAGGTGAGGGGCGAGCTCGCCGAACTCTCCGTACTTGAAGCGGCTCATCCCCACGTACTGCTTGGGTAGCCAGCTCGCGTAGAAGGCCCCCGCCTTGGCCAGCGCCGACAGCTTGTCGGCGGTCGAGCTCCGCGGGTCGACCAGGTCGCCCGCGACCTGCAGGTGCGTGTCCACCGCCTCGCGGGCGATGAAGAGGCGCATGATCTCGGAGGTGCCCTCGAAGATCCGATTGATGCGGAAATCACGCATCATCCGCTCAACCGGGACGGGCACCTCCCCGCGCGCCTCGAGCGAGGCCGCCGTCTCGTAGCCCCGTCCGCCGCGGATCTGCAGGCAGTCGTCGATGATCCGCCACCCGACCTCCGTTGTCCACAGCTTGGCGATCGCCGCTTCCAGGCGGATGTCGTTACGCCCCACGTCGGCGAGCGCGGAAGAGAGCTCGGCCATCGACTCGATGGCGAAGGCGTCGGCGGCCATTGCACCGAGCTTCTGTGCCACCGCGTCGTGCTTGCCGATGGGCGCTCCCCACTGGACCCGCTCCGCAGCCCATTTCCGACTGATCTCGAGCGCCACCTTCGCGCCCGCAGCGGCGCTCATCGGCAGCGTCAGCCGACCGGTGTTGAGGGTGATCAGCGCGAGCTTGAGCCCCTTACCCTCCTCCCAGAGGATGTTCTCCCGCGGCACACGCACGTTGTCGAAACGGATGACCGCGTTCTGAATTGCCTTCAGCCCCATGAAGCGGCAGCGGTGGACCACCTCGACCCCCGGTGAGTCCGCCTCCACGATGAATGCGGTGACCTGCGGGATCTCCTTGCCGTTCTTGATCTTGGGAGGAGTGCGCGCCATCACCACCAGGAGCTCGGCGATGGTGCCGTTGGTGCACCAGAGTTTCTCCCCGTTGATGATGAAGGCCTCGCCGTCTTCCGTGGGCGTCGCGGTGGTGGTGATCGCCGCGGGATCGGACCCGACCTCCGCTTCGGTGAGTGCGAACGCGGAGACGGCACCCTTCGCGAGTCGGGGGAGGTAGCGGGCCTTCTGCTCGGGGGTGCCGAACATCTTCAGAGGCTGGGGCACACCGATCGATTGGTGCGCCGAGAGCAGCGCGGTGAGGTTGCCGTCGCGGCTGGTCACCAGCGAGATGGCCCGGCCGTATCCCACCTGGGACAGCCCGATTCCGCCATATTCCTCGGGGATCTTCAGGCCGAAAGCCCCCAGCTCGCGTAGCCCTTCGACGACATCGGGAGGCAACTCGCCGGTGCGGTCGATCTCCTCCGAATCCACCTTCTCTTCGATGAAGGCGGCAAGCCGTGCGATGTATTCGTCGGTCTTGCGCCGGTCTTCCGGAGATTGCTGGGGATAGGGATGGATGAGATCTAGCCGGAAGCGGCCCAGGAAGAGCTCGCGGACGAAGCTGGGGTTCGTCCAGTCTGCCTCCCGCGCCGCTTCCGCGACCTCGCGGGACTCCTGCTCCGACGGTGAGCCTGGACGTGCGGTCTCGCTCATCACTATCTCCTCGCGCCGAGTGGATGCTGACCCTGTCCCGGGTTGCAACATGTGGACCCCGCCAAATCCAAGCTACGACTGAGCCTGGCTCACGCAATCGTCCATCCTTTTCGGGCCTGTCCGCTACCCGTGGGCACCCCGGTTCCGACGCGGTCCGCACCGTGCAGATGATTCCGATCCGCCAGATCGAAGACGCGACGACACTTCGGCATGCGAGGAGTGCCATGGAGGCAGCGAATCGAGCTTCGGCACCGGCGGCACTCGTGGCGGGGGCGTTGATGTACGCGGGGTGGCAGGCGCTCCGCCGAGCCAGAGAGGCCGATATTTACGGGCAGGTGGCTCTCGTGACGGGGGGATCGCGCGGTCTCGGCTTGCTGATCGCCCACGAGTTGCTCGAGGCCGGATGTCAGGTAGCCGTCTGCGCGCGCGATGTGACCGAGCTGGAAGCCGCCCGGGAGCAACTGGAGCGGAGCGGCGGCCAGGTAATGTCGATCGCCTGCGACGTGAGCGACCCGGTCCAGGTTCGGAACATGGTCGAGCAGATCGAGGCGGAGCTCGGGCCCGTCGCTCTGCTGGTGAACAACGCCAGCATCATCCAGGTCGGTCCCCTCGAGGCGATGACGCTGGATGACTTCCGCGAGGCGATGGAAGTGAACTTCTGGGGGGTGGTGAACACAACCCTGGCTGTGCTGCCCGGCATGCGAAGTCGCCGGGCCGGCCGCCTCGTCAACATCACCTCGATCGGGGGGAAGGTCGCGATTCCCCACCTCTTGCCATACGACTGCGCGAAGTTCGCCGCGGTGGGCTTCTCGGAGGGCCTCCGAGCCGAGCTGGCTCGCTACGGCATCAGCGTTACGACGGTGGTGCCGGGGCTGATGCGCACCGGCTCTCCCGTGAACGCCTTCTTCAAGGGCGAGGTGGATCGTGAGTTCACCTGGTTCAGCCTGGGCGACGCTACACCGGTAAGCGCGATGAGCGCTCGACGCGCGGCGCGCCAGATCGTGTCGGCCGCACGGCGAGGGGCCGCCGAGGTGACACTGAGCTGGCAGGCGAAGGCGCTGCGCGTCACCCACGATCTCTTCCCGGGTCCCACTGCGCGGCTCCTGGGCGTGGTGAACCGTGCCCTTCCCTCTGGTAACGGGGCCGAGAGCGTGCGGGGGATGGAGATCGCCACACCCGTGTCCCCTTCGCCCGCCACGGCGATGATGAATCGGGCTGCTCGTCGCAACAACCAGTACGGAGGAAGACCGGAGCCCTCGCCGACGCACGCCCGCAAGGTGGGCCTGTCCGGCGTGGCGCAACCGGACGGCGCATCACCATCCGAACCGGAGAGTGAACGATGAGGCGGCGCAGGCGGGAGCGGGTCGTCGTCATCACGGGGGCCTCAGCCGGGGTGGGCCGGGCCACCGCACGTGCCTTCGCCCGCCAGGGTGCCCGGATCGCCCTTCTGGCGCGGGGCGCTGCCGGACTCGAGGGAGCCCGGCGTGAGGTCGAGGCGCTTGGCGGAACGGCGTTGGTCGTCCCCGCCGACGTCGCCGATCCCGATCAGGTGGAGGCGGCCGCCGACCGCGCGGAGCGGGAGCTGGGGCCGATCGACGTGTGGGTCAACAACGCGATGAATTCCGTCTTCTCCCCCGTGCGGGAGATGACCCCGGAGGACTACCGGCGCGTGACGGAGGTGACCTACCTGGGCTATGTCTATTGCACCCTCTCTGCCCTGCGCCGGATGCTCCCGCGGGATCGGGGGAAGATCATCTTCGTGGGCTCCGCTCTGGCCTATCGGGGGATCCCGCTGCAGTCTGCGTACTGCGCGGCCAAACACGCCGTGCAGGGATTCTTCGATTCCCTCCGCACCGAGTTGATGCACGACGGGAGCAAGGTGCAGGTCACCATGGTGCAGCTCCCGGCGCTCAACACCCCGCAGTTTCGCTGGGTGAAGAGCCGGCTTCCGAACAAGGCCCAACCGGTCCCTCCGATCTTGCAGCCGGAAGTTGCTGCGGATGCGATCCTGTTCGCGGCGGATCACGATCGACGCGAGCTCTGGGTAGGTTGGCCGACCGTCAAGGCGATCGCGGGGAACCGGATCGTGCCCTGGTATGCGGACCTGCGGCTCGCGCGTGAAGGCGTTCAAGCTCAGCAGCTGGACGAACCGGAGGATCCTGACCGACCTCACAACCTGTGGGAGCCGGTGGATGACGAGGTCGATTTCGGTGCCCACGGCGATTTCGACGTTCGTTCGAGACCCAGCACATCGCAGCTGTGGCTGGCCAAGCATCGGCCGGCCCTCAGCGTGGCCGGTGCGGCGATCGCCGCGGCAGCGGCCGTCCTGACCGGCCTGGCCACTCGCAACGGTCGGTCGGGCGAACCCGAGGCGGACAGTGCGGAAGCCTTCGACGCCCAGCTCGCCTGGCTCGAGGAACGGCATCCGATGCCAGATTGAGCTGTCGCCGGCTGTCCACGCGGGTGTGCGATGGACGGCCGTCCTGTCATCGACAGTGGACGGAACGGCGGCGTGCCGGGCGCGTCGCCGCTTCTTTTTAATAGCGTTTATCTCACATATCTACAATGACTTAAACGTACTGCTGAAAGGATAGACGGGGCCGGCCCCGGGCTTGCTCAGGGCGGATGAACATGGTACGTACGTAAGCGCGCCGGGCGATCGAGCGGACGGTCGCCAGAGTGTCATCCCTGTTTTCACCCTGATGGAGAGCACGATGTTCAACCGACGATCACTTCTCCTGCTTCCGATCTTCGGCCTGGTCCTGGGCGCATGCGACGACTCCACCGCCCCGGAGGGGGACGAGCTCAGCGCCGAGGAAGCCGTCGCTCTGGCGATCGCTCTGGACAACACGAGCAGTTCCGCCGTCGATCCGCAGCCCGATCCGGAGGGTCCCGATCTGGCTCTCCTTCCGTCTGACGGGCCATCGAAGGCGGTGACCACCGGTCGAGACGAGTTCTCCATCGATCTCCCCTGTCCTCGCGGCGGCACCGCGCGGCTGGAGGGCGAGCGCGAGCTCGTGATCGATAGCGACGAGGGTTTCATCACCTTGGATGTCGAAGCGTCCAAAGGCCACACCGGCTGCACCTTCCGCACGGGTGGGGGGATCGACATCACGATCGACGGGACGGTTACCTTTGTCGCCGCCCGCGAGCTGCGACAGGGTGAGGCGAGCGCCTCCCAGACCCACTCGGGAACCCTCACCTACGTGACCAGCGAGGGCAAGGAGGGGAGCTGCTCTATCGATCTGACCACCGAGTTCAACCTCGTCCCCGGCTCCATCACCCGCACGATTATCGGCTCCGTCTGCGGCCATGAGGTGGACGTGGAGACGAGTTGGACGCACGAGGCGACGTGAGGGAGTGAGGGGGTGACAAGGTGACAAGGTGAACGGACAAACGCGCGGCGGGGCGACCGCGAGACAAGGAGATAAGGGGACAAGGAGTGAACGGGTGAGCCGGCGGCCAGCTCTCCATTCAAGAAGCGGTAGGCGAAGCGGCCAGGAGCGGGACGCAAGGTGGTCGAAGTATGGTGCCCTCTTCACCGTGGCCGCGCGCTCATCCGCACCGGAGGGATGCGCATCCAAGACCTTTGCGGGAAGCTCGGAACGGCGCCCCCGCCTCACCCCGTCACCCCCTCCTTGTCTCCTCTTCTCCTTGTCTCCTCGTCCCGCCCGCTCACCCCACTCACCCCTCACCTTGTCACCCCGTCACCCCCTCAAGACCGCCCTCGCGGCATTATACCCACACATCCCATGCACCCCCCCGCCGGGCGGGGTGGAGGCGGAGCAGATCCAGAGGCCCGGGACGGGGGTGGCGTAGGGATCGGGGCTCAGCAGGGGGCGGAAAATCAGCTGGTCCACGGTGCCGGCTCCACCGTTGACGTCCCCGCCGACGAGGTTGGCATTGAGTGCTTGGAGCTGGCGGGTGTTCAGGGTGCTGCGCGCCAGGACGAGGTCGCGGAATCCGGGCGCGAAGCGCTCGATCTGCGCCTCGATGCGCTCGCTCATGTCGAAGGTGGAACCGTTGGGCACGTGGCAGTATGCCCAGGCCGTGTGCTTGCCCGGCGGTGCGCGCGTGGGGTCCGCGAGGCTCGGCTGGGTCAGCAGGACGTACGGTCGCTCCGGATGCTCGCCGCGGAGCGGCTTTCGCTGCGACTCCGACACCTCCTCGAGCCGACCCGCCAGGTGCACGGTGGCCGCGCGTGCACATTCGCTCGCCTTCCACGGAATGGGCCCGGAGAGCGCCCAGTCCATCTTGAACACCCCCGGGCCGTAGCGGAAACGTTCCAGCCGCCAGCGGTAGCCTGCGGGCAGTCGATCCCCCGCGATCTCCAGCACCTGCCGCGGGGTGAGGTCCAGCAGAATGTCCCGCGCTTCAGGCAGCTCGCGCAGTGACCGCACCGGCATTTCCAGCTCGATGTCTCCCCCCAGGGAGCGGAAATAGGACGCCATCGCCTCGGTGATGCGCCTCGCCCCGCCGCGGGGAAACGGCCACCCCACAGCGTGCCCCGCCACATTCAGCGTGAGCCCGTAAGCCGCGGTCCCGAGGCGGTGCAGCGGGAGCCCGGAGTGCGCGGCGCTGCCGGCGAAGAGCGCGGCGGCCCGCCAGCCTCGAAAGGACAGTCGACAGAGCCGCTGCACCGATAGCATCCCCCTCATTCCGAATCGGGCTAGCAGCAGCGGATGGCGGGGGATGCCGATGGGGTCGAGGATGTCGGACGCGATCTCGTCCCAGGCTTGCGACAGGGGTTGGTGCAGGCGCCGCCAGGCTCCCGCGTCCTCCGCCAGCCAGCGCCCGGTCTGCTCGATCGAACGCTCCAGCAGCGCGGCCGTACCGTCGTCGAACGGATGCGCGAACGCCGCTTCCGAGTGCACCCACTCCAGCCCGTGCTCGTGCAACGGGAGCCTGCTCAGGAAGGGAGACCCCACCCCGAGCGGGTGCACGGTCGAAAAGGTGTCGTGAACGAAGCCGGGTAGGGTGAGCTCGTCCGAGCTCGCGCCGCCGCCCACGCGCTCGCGCGCCTCGCGGATGAGAACCGATCGCCCGGCCTCAGCCAGGGCGATGCCAGCCGCCAGCCCGTTGGGTCCCGCGCCGACGATGACCGCGTCGTATCTGGGCATCTTTCCGTCAGCCCCGCGGCGGCCGACGAAGGCGCAGCCTTAGCGCGTGTGCGGCGTAGGCGGTCGCCACCCCGAAGGTGAGTGCCACCGAAGCGGCAACAAGCGTCATGCGCCCGGTGCGGGCTTCCGGCGGACGCTCGACCTGCGTCTGCACGGCGCCGCCCCAGCGGGGGAAGGTTATGGCGTAGATGATCCCGCCCATCGCCGCCCCGCCGATAGCTGGGTGGAGGTCGAACTCCTCGTCGACCAGGGAGTACAGAATTCCCCAGGCCGCTCCGTAGCCGAAGTGGAAGAGTGTCCCCAGGATCCACTCCAGCTCGATAGGCATCTCCTTCCCGAGGTCGCGTGCCAGGCGATCCATCAGACGCGGGGCGATGTTGGCGTCCTCGTGAGAAGGCAGGATCAGTGCGTTCTCCGTTGCGCCGACGGCCGCTTGTACCAGGCTTCCGACCATTCCGGCTGTCGAGCCCCGGAGCACCGTGGAGAGAGTAGGCATGGGTGAATTCCGCGCTTTGTGGTTAGAACCTGCGTTCCCGCTCCGGGCTTGCCTGGTGCGGGCGCCGCGCCTGGACGCCTGATGCCAGTCTTCGCTCGAAGCGGTCTCGCACCCTCTGTACCATCCACGTCACACTCTCCCATGGACATCCGTTCTTTGTGCGAGTGCTCAGTGTTGCCCCCGGAGGAGGAAGGCCCCTGCACAGCAGCCTCGCATACGAACTCCATCGCCCGGCTTCGGTGAGCGGCCCCGATCGCGAGCCGAGCGGCTTCGGAGAGCTGTACGAGCGGCTTCAGCCCTCGTTGCTACGTTATCTCGAGCGGCTCACCGCCGATCGTGACGTCGCACAGGACGTGGCGCAGGAAGCTTTCCTGCGCCTGCTGCGCAGAAGCGATCTCACCGGCGACGATGCCCGGCTCTGGATCTTCACCGTGGCGACCAACCTGGTACGCGATCACGGGCGTACGGTGGTGCGCCGCCAGCGTCTGCTGAGCGGCCGACCGATGACTCCGAATGCGGTCCCGACGCCCGACGCGCTGACGGAGCGAGCCGAGCAAGTGGAACGGGTGCGGGCCGCGCTGCGTCAGCTCCCCGAGCGTGACCGGCAGCTCCTGCTGATGCGTGAGGAAGGATTCCGATACCAGGAGATGGCGGAGGCGGTTGGTGTGGCGCCCGGATCGGTGGGAACCCTCATCGCACGCGCACTGAAGAAGTTCGAAGCCGTGTATCGCAGGGATGAAGAGCGAGATGACGCACATCGATGAAGGTACGCTGCAGGCGTACCTGGACGGGGAGCTGCTGCTCGAGGAGCGCTGGCGGGCGGAGCGGCACCTCGAGGAATGCGAGCTCTGTCGCATGGAGGTGGACGCCATGACCGGCCGAGCCCGCCGTTTCACGGAGGCGATGAGCCTCCTCGATGCCGCGCCCCGGGAGCGTCAACACGCCATCGGCTGGCCCCGCCAGCAGCGAGCTGCCTTCCTGCGCCGCATGCTCCCCCGTGCGGCGGTTCTTCTGCTCTTCGCTGGAGCTGCGGCCTCGGCAACCGTACCTGGATGGCCTCTTCGGCAGTGGATCGAAAGCATCGCCGAGGAGCCGCGGGAGGTCGCCGTAACGATTCCGGAGGAGGAGACCCAGGCGCCGCTGGGTTCGGCGGCGGAAGCAATGGAGTCCGGTGTGTTCGTCGACGCCGTGAACGGCCGCGTCGAGGTAGAGGTCCTGGGCGGACACGACCTGCGGGTGCGCGCCGTACTGGTGGAGGGAACGCGCGCCGGAGTGGCGGCGACCGGCAGCGCCACCGAGAGCCGTTTCCGCACCGGAACGGGCAGAATCGAGGTCCACGGGCCCCACGACGGGGAGCTGCGGGTAGAGATCCCTCGCGGGGCGGCGGTCGCATCCGTTATCATCAATGGACAGGTCGTGCTGCAGAAGGAGGGCTCCAGCCTGGATCTCAGCACAGACCTGACCGGCTTGCAGTCGGCTGGAATCGGATTGAGCATTGAGCAGTGATCCCGGAACCACGCCATGCTGGCGCACGCCTTCTCCACCGTATTCCTCGCCCTCGCCCTGCAGCTCCCGGGCTCGACCGGGAGCGTTCGCGGCGAGATCCGTAGTGAGGAGTCGGGAGCGGTAATTCCGGGGGCGACCGTGGAGATCGTCGCCGACCGCCCGCTTGGCGCTACCGCCTCCGACGACGACGGCCGCTACCTTCTCTCCAACGTCCCCGCCGGCCGCCACACCATCCGCGCCCATCGAATCGGCTACGCCCCCCTGGAGATGGATGTCATGATCCCGGCCGGGGGGCAGGTGGAGGTCGATATCGCGCTGCGCATGACCCCGATCGTTCTCGCTCCGGTCGAGGTGGGGGGACGCGAACGATCGATTCGCAGTGACAGTTTCGCCGCGCCCCCCGGTGAACTTACCATGGCCGGCGTGCGAGCCATGCAGGCGTCGCCGGGGTTGGCGGAGCTCGGTCTGGCCGATGCCGTGTCGCGGCTTCCCGGGCAGGAGCCACCCGACCCTTCGGACGTGCTCTACGTGCGCGGTACGGGCGCCGACCTGAAGCTGGTCTACCTGGACGGAGCACCGGTGTACGCTCCCTTCCCATTGGGCGGACTGCTGGATCCCTTCGCGCCGGGGCTGCTCAGCTCCGCTGAGGTGTATCTGGGCGGGGCGCCGGCACGATACGACGGAGGCCTTTCCTACATACTCGACCTGCGCACCCGCGCCGCCCGCGGTGGCCGCTTCCATTCCTCCGGGGCGATGGACCTCCTGTCCTCGCGCGCGTTGGTCGAGATACCTGTGGGAGGCAACGCCGGGCTGCTGTTCTCAGGGCGGGGAGTGCACGACGTGGGAACGCGGTGGTTCGAGGAAGGTGCTCTCCCGTATGGCTATCGCGAGGGGTTGATGCGGGCCGACGTCGGACTCGGAGGCACCGGGAGCCTCAGCCTGACAGCGTTTGCCAACGGGGAGCGCGTTTGGCTCGACAGTGTCCGCACTGCCTCGACCGCAATCGAATGGGGGAACCAGGCTGCTTCGCTGCGCTACCGGGCAAGCCTTGGTGGCACCAGCGTCGAGCTGACCGGCGCGGTCGCTGACTTCGAAGCACAGTTGCCCGTATCGGACGGAACCCTGCGCCTGGCGCGTGGCTCCTCACGGCGAACCCGCCTCGCGGCCGACGCGGTCAGCCGCCTCTCGGGGATCGTCCTGCGGTACGGAGCCTCGTTCGAAGAACAGGATCAGCGCTACGAGGCCCGGGTTGCTGACCTCACGGGGTCGTGGAAGGAAGTGGGGAGCGCCGGGGAGGGCAGCGAAGCCGGCCTCTACCTGGATGCGGGGGTGCAACTCGCGCCTCGCTTCGTGTTACGTGGCGGTCTGCGCGCGGATCACTTCTCGCTCAGCGACGAGTTCATCCTCTCTCCGCGAGTCGCCGCCACGATGATGCTCACCGACCGCGCCTCGGTGACGCTGGCGGCCGGGCAGTATCACCAGTATCTGCGACCGCCCGAGGAGAAGGTCCTGGCTGCGGCAGGGGGGATCCCGATCCAGCAGGTCGAGCCGCTCGCCCTCGGGCGCGCCACGCACGTATCGCTCTCCGTCGACCAGGACGTGGGAGAGGGAATCCATTTCGGACTGGAGGGCTTCTACAAGAACTTCGAAGGGATCCCCAATGGGGTGGCCTCGAACGCGAGCTCCTCGGGGGTGGATCTGTGGCTTCGCCGGGGGACGGGCAACTGGCGCGGCTGGCTTGGCTATTCTCTCGCCTGGACGTGGTCGACATCGGACGTCGACAACGCCACCCGGTTCGATGGTCGGCACCTGCTGAGCTCGGGAATCAGCGCCCCGCTGGGCGAGCGCGCGAGGATCGACCTGGGGTTCACCTACGGGGCGGGGTTGCCCTACTCGGCGATCCCGTTCGGGACCACGGACATGGGCGAAAGCCCATTCGGGGAATACGCGCCCGCCTTCGCGGTGGGCCGATCGGCAGTCGAGATGACCGCGGGGAATGCGCCGCTGCTACCGACCCCGAGCCGTCCATATCTGCGTGTGGACCTGGGCGCGTCCGGCACCTGGACGCCGCGATGGGGGCGTTCGATGATGGAGATCACCCCGTACGTCCGGCTGCTCAACACCCTCGGTCACCGGGACGCACTCTTCTACCGGGCGCCGGAGAACGGAGACGACGGGTTCCGACCGGTCATGGTACTCCCGCTGGTGCCGGTGATCGGCGTGGAGTGGAACTTCTGAGCGGCTTTTTCCGCGTCGTCCACTGCGCTCATTCCGGGTACAGGAGGTAGCGCGCGCGTACTGGCTCCCACGCGGCGAGCTCCTCCTGCCAGCGATTCCAGATCGTACGGGGATCTTCCCCGGCGTCGAAGGCCTTGCGAGCCCATCGCGAGCCCATCATCTGCGTGAATCCGTCGTTGGTGATGCGGAACTCGTCCGGGTGCTCCGCCCGGATCACCGAGAGGAGTACCAGCGCGGTCCAGACCGGGCGGTAGGCGTCACGGTCGGTGATCTTCAGCTCGATCGCCTGCACCCGCTCGCCGCGGAAGGGCACCCAGCCCTCCCCGTCGGGAACCAGCTCGGTGGTTGCGAGGGCGACGCCCGGAAGCTCGTAGGACGCGGCTCGCGCGAGAACCTGCTCTGCCCGCAACCACGGGGCTCCGACGTACGAAAACGGGCGATCGGTTCCCCGGCCGACCGTCAGGTTGGTGGCCTCGAAGAGGACGAGGCCCGCATAGTTGAGGGCCGCTTCCAGCGAGCGGATGTTCGGTGAAGGGTTGACCCACGGAAGTGCGGTCTCGTCGAACCACATCGAACGACGCCACCCGTCGGCGGGGATCACGTGCAGGTCCGCATCCACGCCGAACTCCGTGTTGACATAGCGCGCGATCTCGCCCACGGTCATGCCGTGGCGCAGCAGCACCGGGTAGTAGCCGGTGATCGCCTGTCCGACATTGCGCATCTCCATCTCCATCAGCGGCCCGGCGGCGCGCCCCGTAATCGGGTTCGGGCGGTCGAGCACGACGAACGGGATGCCCTGCTCGGCGGCGGCCTCCATTGCCATGGCCATGGTCCAGACGAACGTGTACGGCCGCGCGCCGATGTCCTGCATGTCGAACAGGAGGATGTCTACGCCGGCCAGCATCTCCGGGGTGGGACGTTGCGTGCTCCCGTAGAGAGAGAAGATGGGTATGCCGGTTGCCGCATCGCGCTGCGTGTCGATGCGGACGCCACCTTCCACGTCGCCCCGCAGGCCGTGCTCGGGGCCGTACAGGGCGACGAGATTGACCCCCGCCGCGTCGTGCAGCAGGTCGATGCCGCTCCGCCCGTCCGAGGTTACCGCGGTCTGGTTGGTGATGAAACCGACCCGGTGCCCCTCGAGCAGGTGCATCGAATCGCGCAGGATGACCTCGAGGCCAGGGAGAACCGCGATCTGCTCGGCGGTTACGCCCGGCAACGTGTCCGGCCCGGCGGTGTCTTCGCGATCGGGCTCGCCCGCCCCGTTGCACGCGGAGAGGAGGAAAGCCAGGGCCCAAGAGGCCATGCAGGAGATCGGCATCGAATAGCGCGGCATTGAAGGGGTCTCTATTTTGGGCTCAAAGCGGTCGTCGGCGCGCGGACAAGGCCGCAGAGGTCACGCCTCTGTGACCCCTGCAGTTGAACAACCCGAAGCCGGTACCAGGCCATCTCCACCTTTGGAGGCTGCCCGTTGACCGTCCATTTCCGCTTTGCCCGCCCGGAAGAGCTCGATGAGATCGTCCGACTGACCAGGCACAGCTTTCCCGGGGTGGGGAGAGACCACGACTGGTGGATGTCGCGGTATCGGGAGACGGTCTACGGAGACGGCACCGAGATCTTGTGGGTGGGGGAGGACTCCGGTCGCCTGGTCGCGACCTGCCAGCTCCACCGCATCGTCCATCACGTGTCGGAAGCCGAGTTCCCTTCCATGGGCCTCGGAACGGTAGCGATTGCCCCCACCTATCGCCAGCGCGGCTTCGGAGGTCGAATGGTCGCGACCGCGCTGGAGGCGGCGAGTGATCGCGGCGACCTGCTCTCCTCCCTCTACCCCTTTCGAGCCTCGTTCTACGGCCGCCTGGGCTACGGGCTCTGCGGCGATACCCACCAGTACCACATTGCACCGGAGGCGCTGCCCTCGAGCGAGCTGCGCGCTGCCGTCGAGGTCCTCTCCGGGGGGGACGACCTCCGGGAGATCGTCGAGCTCTACGACCGGTGGGCCCGTACCCAGACCGGGCAGGTGAAGCGCGATGCGCGAGTCTGGGCGTCGTTGCTGGCGGTCGAAGATCGCCTGCTGGTGGCATATCGAGGGACCCATGGACAGCTCGAGGGGTACGCCCTCGCGAGCTACCCCACCGAGCTTCCGCCGCAGGAGCGATACCTTTCCATCGAGGAGCACGCGTGGACTACGCCCGAGGCGCGCCGCGCCCTCTACGGGTGGATGGCGTCCATGGGCGATCAATGGCGTGCGCTCACCCTGCGCGCCCTGCCGGAACATCGTCTGGAGGACTGGCTGCGCGAGCCGAGACTCGGAGGCGGCCCGGTCCCCCAGTGGGGGCTCTGGTTCCCCTCGGCGGTTCTGATGCGAGGGCCGATGTTCCGCGTCCTGAAGGTTGACGAGGCCTGGTCACGGAGAGCGGTCGATCCCGAGGCCTCGCTCACCCTGCGCCTGGACGTGACCGACGAACAGCTCGCGACGAACTCCGGTAGCTGGCGCCTGCGGCTGGAGGGAGGAACAGTGGCCGTCGAGAGGGGAACCGGGGCCGCGGACCTGACGCTCAGGACCGGGATCCAGGCTCTCTCTCGCATCTTTCTGGGGGCGCTCCCCCCTAGTGCAGCGCTGGCCGCTGGCCTGGTGGAAGTGGAAGGCGTGGACCGGCTCCGCAAGCTGGACCGCGCGCTGGCTCTACCAGGGAGCTGGACCTTCGACCGGTACTGAAGGCTCCTGCGGGGGCAACGGTACCGAAACCCGATATCTCCACTCGGATGGCGATGCTCAGAGGCGAACGCTTGCGGGCGGTACTTCCCGGGGTCGCACTGGTGATCGCGCTGGTCGTCGCGGCTTGCGGCGGAGACTCGCGGGGCGGAAGTGCGGATGAGGGAGACGCTCCAGCGGGCGGCTACGATACTTACAGCGGGGGGCCACCCGGAGGCGTCCTGGTGGCGCTGGTGGAGGGTGAGCCGGAAGACCTCAACCCGGTGACCTACACCAGCTCGCCAGCGTTCCAGGCGGTGCGGCTGATGTTCCGCGGGATCGCGCGGAGAGACTCGACCCTGAGCGGCTACCAGCCCGACCTCGCCGAGTCCTGGGAGCTGCGTGAGGACTCCACCCTGGTGCTCCACCTGCGTCACGGCGTCCACTGGCACGACGGCGTGCCGGTTACGGCGGACGACGTCGTCTTCACCATCGAGCGCCAGAAGGACCCCGCGACCGCATCTCCCCGCCTGGCGGACGTGGCGGCCGTGGAGAGTGCCACCGCCGTGGACAGCGTTACCGTGGAGGTGAAGCTCAGCCACATGGGTCCCTACGCGGTGAACGCGTTGCTGGAGGTGGTGCCGATTCCGGAGCACCTGCTGGGAGACGTGCCCGCTGCCGAGATGCGCATGCACCCCTTCAGTCGCAACCCCGTCGGCAACGGCTTCTACCGGTTCGGCAGCTGGCAGACGGGCCAGCGGCTCGTGCTCGAAGTCAATCCGGATCGGCCGGAGGGTCGGGCGGCGATCGATCGCATCGTGATGCGCTTCATCCCCGACATGAACGCGTCCATCACCGAGTTGCTCACGGGACAGGCCGACCTTCTTCGCCTGCCTCCCGACCAGCGCGAGCGCATCGAGGCCTCGCCCGACGTCGAGTTGTACACGGCTCCCAGGGTGCGACCGGCGTGGATCGCCTGGAACGTGGAGCGCCCGCCGGTGGACGATGTTCGCGTGCGGCGTGCGATTCTGATGGCGATCAACCGCGAGCAGCTCGCGAGGGGTCTTTTCGGCGAGGTGGGGGAGCCGGCGCCTTCGCCCATTCCCGCCAAGCTGTGGGAGCACTCGCCGGACGTGAAGCCGATTCCCTTCGATCCCGATGGCGCTCGCGCGCTGCTCGAGGAGGCCGGCTGGCGCGACACCAACGGCGATGGGATTCGAGATCGCAACGGACGCCCCCTGCGGGTCGAGGTGGACTATTTCCCGACCGAGCAGTGGCGCCAGGACGTGCTGGTTGCCATCCAGAGCATGGTTCGGCGGGTCGGCGTGGACCTGGTGCCGCGGGCGTTCGAGCGGACCACCTGGGTCGAGCGACTCCGCAACCGGTCCTTTCAGGGATCGCTGTGGGGTTGGGGCTGGGGCCCGGGCGTGGTGGGTACAAACGCCGAGATGGTGTTCCACAGCCGCCGGATTCCGCCGAACGGGACCAATTTTTCCGGGTACAGCAACCCCCGTGTCGATGCACTCCTCGACCAGGTGCAGGTGGCGCGCGACACGACCCGGGCTCGGCAACTCTGGCGCGAGCTGGAGCAGATCCTCATCGACGAGGTGCCCTACGCCCCGCTGTACCTGGATCCGGAGCTATTTGGCGTGCATGCGCGCATCAAAGGCGTGAAATTCCGTGGGATCGAGTGGTGGGAGGACGTTCCCTACTGGTACATCCCCCGCGAACAGCGCCTCCCACGCGACCGGAGCCGGTGACGGATCGCGCCGGATATTGCCGCATTTTGCGGACACAGATGATCCCGCGAGGGGCGCCATCACCTTGCCTCCGCGAAGGATGGCGCTATCTTCACGCCTCCTCGAGACGTCTCGGCCTTTCCGGCACGCTTATTGACGGGTGCCGTATGCGGACTCCCGCCCATCCATTCGTGGCAAGCCCCGTTTTCGTCCCCTGTTCCTTGAATTCTCGGTAAGATGAGTGCAACCGCTCACTCTCGCAGCGGCGCAGATGATCCGCGTGCGTCCGGCGCCGCTGTGCGTGGTGTGATCGAAGTGCTTTCCAGCGGTAACGGTTTCCTGCGATCGCCCTCCGAAGGTTTCCAGGCGACCTCCGACGACGTCTTCGTCAGTCAGGGCATGGTGCGCCGCTTCGGCCTGCGGACGGGTGATCTGATCGAGGGTGAGGCGGGGTCGCCACCCGGTCGCGGAAAGAGTCCGCCCCTCGAAAAGATCCGGGCGATCAACGGCCTTCCGCCCGAGGCGGTGCGGCAACGACCCACCTTCAGCAGCCTCCCAGCAACCTACCCGAAGGATCAGCTCGTGCTGGAATGTCAGTCCACCCGCGGTCCCGCGCGCGGACTCACCAACCGCGTGGTGGATCTGATTGCGCCGCTGGGGAAGGGGCAGCGCGCGCTGATCGTGGCCCCGGCACGGGCCGGGAAGACGATGCTGCTGCAGTCGATCATGGAGGGCATCGCCACCAACTATCCGGAGGCCGTGCTGCTGGTGCTGCTCGTGGACGAGCGGCCGGAAGAGGTGACGGAGATGCAGATGTTCGGGCTGGGCGAGGTGATCGCCTCCTCCTTCGACTGCCCGGCTGAGCGGCATGTGGCGGTGGCGGAGATGACCCTCGAGCACGCCCGTCGCCTGGTGGAGAGCGGACGCGACGTGGTGATCGTGCTCGACTCGCTCACGCGCCTGGCGCGCGCCTACAATGCGACGGAGCGAGGGTCGGGTCGTACGCTGTCGGGCGGGATCGACAGCGGAGCGCTGGAGAAGCCGAAGCGCTTCTTCGGCTCGGCGCGCAACGTCCCGGAGAAGGCCGGGGGAGGGAGCCTCACCATCATCGCTACCGCGCTGACCGAGACGGGGAGCCGCGGCGACGAGGTGATCTTCGAGGAGTTCAAGGGGACCGGGAACGCGGAGATCGTGCTGGACCGCGAGATCGCGGAGCGTCGCGTCTTCCCCGCCATCAACATCGAACGCAGCGCCACGCGGCGCGAGGAGCTCTTGCTGTCTCCGGAAGCGCTGGAGAAGGTCTACCAGCTTCGCCGCGCCCTCCACTCCCTCTCCCCGGTCGACGCCATCCAGGTTCTCCTCAAGCAGCTTTCGGATACCAAGTCGAATGCGGAGCTGATTGCGAAGATGAAATGAGCGAGAGAAGCTAGAAGCTAGAATGGGGGCCTCCGGGACTGCTGCGAGACCCCCCGTTCTCTTCGAAGCTGCAGTGTCGAATTCTAGCTTCTGGCTCCTGGCTCCTAGCTCCTCCTTCGGGCTTCTGGCTCGCCCCCTTGTGATCTTCCGGCTGCCTTCTGACTCCTAGCTCCCCGCCATTCCCCCAACCACCTCCCCGATCTTCCTCAAAAGCGCCGCACTATCGATAGGCTTCGAGAGATACGCCGTGCAGCCGGCTTCCAGGCAGGCCTTCTCGTCGGTCTCCAGGGCCCGCCCGGTGAGAGCGACGATGGGGACGTGGGCGGTGGAGGGCTCGGCGCGGATGCGACGGGCGACGTCGAGGCCGTTGATGTCGGGCAGGCCGAGGTCGAGCAGCATTACCGCGGGGGGATGGTGCGTAGCCTTGTCTACGGCCTCCTGGCCGGAGGCGGCCTCGTGGACCACGTAGCCGCTGTCCTCCAGTAGGATGCGGAAGGCATCGCGAATGGTCTCGTTGTCCTCGACCAGCAGAACGCTGGGAACCGATGCTCGCTGCTCGCTCACGCGGCCCCCGACTGCTCGCCCGCCCTGTCGGCAGGCAGGGTGAAGCAGAAGCGACTCCCCTTGCCGAGCTCGCTCTCCACCCAGATCTCACCCCCGTGCAGGTGGACGAAGCTGCGGGCGATGGCGAGCCCGAGTCCGGTACCGTGGTGTCGGCGAGCTCGCGAGCTGTCCACCTGCGCGAACTCCCGGAAGATCATCTCGTGATGCTGCGGATCGATTCCGATCCCGTCGTCCTCGACGACCACTTCCAGCCATTTCGTATCGCTCGGTCGCCGGCTGACCGAGATGGCAATCCTGCCGCCCTCCGGGGTGAAGTCGATCGCGTTTCCCACCAGGTTCGCAAGTACGTGGCGCACCTTCTCCCGGTCGGCGTGGGCGGGAGGTAGCCCCTTCTCGTAGCTCGTCTCGAAGCGGATCCCCTTCTTCCGCATCAGCGACGCGCTCATTCGGTAGACGTCGCGGATCACGTCCGGGAGGACCACCGGCTCCGCCTCGAGCTGGGTGGCGCGGGCGCTGGTGCGAGCATAGGTGAGGATCTCCTCGATCATGCCGAGGAGCTGCCGGCTGGAGCCGATCACCGACTGAATCGCCTCGCTCTGACGAGGCGTCACCTCGCCCAGAAGCCCGTCGCGCAGCACCTCCCCGTAGGTGACGATGGCGGTGAGCGGCGTGCGCAGCTCGTGCGAGACATTGGCGAGGAACTGGGACTTCGCGACGTCTGAGTTGCGCAGCTCGCGAAGCTGCATCTCCAGCTCCTCGATGCGTCGCTGAGCCTCCTCGAGCGACAATGGTGACTCTTCGGCACTGGCGGTGACCACCGTGACGGAGTCCTGCGGAGGGGAAGAAGGGGCGGGATCGACCACTCGGAAGCCCCCCCGCTCGAGCACGGCGCGCAGGCGATCCAGCTCGCTGGCGTCGTCGTGGAGGAACAGTCGAAGCTCGATCATTCGGAGGACGGAGGTCGTTTCGGAGAAGGCAATCTAGACCTGGCTATCTACGGGGGCAAGCGCGCTCCCCAGCTCCAGCTCGTCTGCGAGGAGCTGCCGGTGAAGCAGCGTAGCATAGGTTCCGCCGGCCTGAAGCAGCTCGGCGTGCGTACCCGTTTCGACCAGTCGACCGTCTTCGAGTACGAGGATCTGATCCGCCGCCATCACCGCTGAAACGCGGTGGCTCACCACCACGCTGGTGCGGTCGCGGAAGATCTCGCGCAGTCCGTCGAGGATCTCCGCCTCGGTGTGGGTGTCTACCGCCGAGAGTGCGTCGTCGAGCACCAGCACACGCGGGTCCCGGGCGATCGCCCGCGCCAGGGTGGCGCGCTGCTTCTGGCCGCCCGACAGGTTCACACCCCGCTCCCCCAGCATCGTGTCGTAGCCCGCCGGGAAGCCGAGGATGGTTTCGTCGAGCTGCGCGATCTCGGCTGCGCGCCGAATGCGGGCCTCGACGACCTCAGGATCGCCCTCGATCCCCATCGCCAGGTTCCGGCGAATCGTATCCGAGAATAAGAAGGCTTCCTGCGGCACCACCCCGATCGAGGCGCGAAGCTGCTCCAGCGAAAGACGCGGGAGCGGAACCCCATCCAGCAGGATCTCCCCCTCCGTGGGATCGTACAACCTCGACAGGAGGTGGATGAGCGTCGACTTGCCGGAGCCGGTCGCGCCCACGATGGCCAGGAGCGAGCCCGCCGGCGCCGTGAAGGAGATATCGTGCAGCACCTCGCGCTCTGTTCCGGGATAGCGGAAGGAGACGTTGCGGAACTCGATCTCCCCCCGCACTTCCGGAAGGATCACGGGGGCCTCGGGGCTGCGGATGCTCGGCTTTTCCGACAGAACCCGATTGATCCTGCCCATGGACGCGGCGCCCCGCTGGAACAGGTTCACCACCCACCCGAGCGCGATCATCGGCCAGGTCAGGGCGCCGAGATACAGGCTGAAGGCGACGAAATCCCCGATCGAGATCTCTCCGGTCATCGCCATGCGGCCGCCGATCAGGAAGGCCAGGACGATGGCGAGGCCGCTGAGCAGGGTCAGCAACGGGTGGAAGAGACCGGAGACACGCGCCAGGCTCATGTTGCGATCCAGGTACTCGTCCGACATCCGCGCGAATCGCTCGGTCTGATCCCGCTCGCGCACGTAGGCCTTCACGATACGCATCCCCGCCAGGTTCTCCTGGGCGAGGGTGGAGAGCCGGGAGAGCTGGTCCTGGATGCGGTCGAACCGCCGGTGGATGACGCGTCCGAACCCGAGCGTCACGGGCGGAAGCGCCAGCATCGGGATCATGCACAACAGCGTCAGACGCGGGCTGATCCAGATCATGAAGGAGAGGGAGATGGCGGTGCCCACGAAGGTGTTGGCCAGGTACATGTAGGCCGGCCCGGCCGCCATCCGCACCGCGGAGAGATCATTCGTCATCCGGCTCATCAGGTCGCCGGTCGGGGTGCGGCCGAAGTAGGCGGCATCCAGATGGACGATGTGCTGGAAGAGATCGTTGCCCAGGTCGTATTCGACGCGGCGACTGGTGCCGTTCAACAGCTCACGCATGCCGTACCGTGCCGCACCACCCAGCAGGGCGGTCAACACGATCAGCGACGCGAAGACCATCACCTCGCCACGGGCGACCAGCGGGGCGCTCAGGGCGTCGATCGCGCGCTTGATCAGATAGGGGGGCGCAAGCGAGAATAGGTTTGCCAGGATGACCAGCACGACGCCGCCCGCAACGGAGGCACCATATCGCCTCAGATACGGTATAAGTGTAAGTAATTCCTTCACTTAATTCATGGCATGCGGGTTGCCCCCAGATCACGGCGGATCCGGTGGGATCATCCGGGCAAGCTAAGCCCGTTCCTTCCCGGATATCAAGTCACAGAACGGATTTGGAGAAGATCCATGAAGAAGCTCAGTCTGGTTGCCACGCTGATGGTGGTCCTTCCGCTGTCCACTTTCGTGGTCGCCTGTGACTCCGGGGAGGACACCGACGCGCGCGCCGCCCTGGAGAAGGAAGCGCTGGAGCGGGAGCTGGACCTGGCGCTTCAGCCCGATACGACCGCCGAGCCGGAGCTGGAGGACGTCGCGATCGAGGAGCCGGAGGCCGAGGCCCCGCCGGCAACGCCGGCGCCTCGCCCGAGCGCCCCGCCGCGGCAGGAGACCCCGCGCCCGGTGACGCCGCGGCCCTCCACGCCCGCGCCGACTCCGGCACCCGAGCCTGCGCGCCCGCGGACTGTTACGCTTTCCGCCCCGGCCGGGAGCACGTTCGCCGTGCGGCTGAACGAGGAGGTGAGTACGCGTACTCACTCCGTGGGTGAGAGCTTCACCGCGACGCTGACCGAGCCGCTGGTCGCCTCCGATGGGACGACACTGATCCCGGCGGGCGCCACCGTGCGCGGTCAGGTGACCGAGTCGCGCAAGTCCGGGCGGGCTGGTGAGGAGGCGTACCTGGCCATCACCTTCACATCGGTGTCGTACGACGGGAACACCTACCCGATTGACGCCAGCACCGTGAACGTGCCGTCCAAGCTCGTCTCGCGGGACAGCAACGTGGAGAAGGTGGCCAAGGTGGGTGGCGGCGCCGCGCTGGGCGCCATCGTGGGCCGGGTGATCGGTGGCGGGACCAAGGGCACCATTGCCGGCGCCGCCGTCGGCGCCGCTGCAGGCACCGCTGTCGCCATGGGCACCGCTGATGTGGACCGCGTGATCCCCGCAGGGTCGCAGATCACGGTGCGGCTGGATAGCTCGGTGCGGGTGGAGAAGACGATCAGCTGAGGGGTGGTCGAATTACGAATTACGAATTACGGATTACGTATGAGTTGCGGGCGGCCCACCGAGGGGTACGCCCGCAATTTTCACCTGTACGCTGTCACCCGGCGCCCCCGGTGCCCATCCCGAGCGACGCAAAGGAGCACAAGCCGCGAAGGTGCGGCCCGCGATCCTTCGCTCGCCCCTGCGGGGCTTCGCTCAGGTTAACCGGATGAGTCGTATGGCGGACTTCGCTCAGGGTGACGTGGCGAGGCAAGGTGGCGGGGCGTCGCAAGTAATTCGTAATTCGTAATTCGTAATTAGAGTCCGGGCGGGCGCCGCCTCCTGCCGATTCGAAATCCAAAATTAAAAATGCCCGATTAGCGCCTCCCGTCCCCCACTCCCATCAACCTCCCATCCGGAAGTACCAGAATCGACTGTGTATCGCCCTGGTAGCCGCGGGACTCGACGCTGTGGCCGCGGGCGCGGAGGTCGGCGATGACGGATTCGTCGACTCCGTTGCGCTCGATGCTGAGGACATCGGGGAGATGCTGATGATGGAACCGGGGGGCGGAGCTCGCCTCGATCAAATCCATTCCCCAGTCCACGATGTTCGACACCATCAGCGTGACGGTCGAGATGATCGTCGGGCCGCCCGGCGAACCGGTCACCAGCCGCAGGGCCCCCGACGGGTCGAGCACGATGGTGGGGGTCATGGCGGAGAGCATCCGTTTCCCGGGTGCCACGGCGTTCGCCTCTCCCTGTACCAATCCGAACTGGTTGGGCTTGCCCGGGCTCGCCGCGAAATCGTCCATCTCGTTGTTCAGCAGGAACCCCGCGCCTTCTACGGTCACCAGGTTACCGTAGAGGGAGTTGATCGTTGTGGTGACGGCGACCGCGTTCCCTTGGCCATCGACGACGGAGTAGTGGGTAGTATGCTCCCCCTCCCTGGGAGCGGGTCCCAGCCCGGGTGCAACTGCTGCCGCGGGCGTCGCGCGCAGGCTGTCGATGGTGGCGCGGCGTTCCGCCGCGTATTCGTCGGAGATCATCCGCTCGACCGGCTGCGCCACGAAGTCGGGATCGGCCAGATAGGTGTTCCGGTCGGCAAACGCCCGCTTTGAGGCTTCGGCGTACAGGTGCAGGTGATCGGCGGAGAGATAGCCGAGGGATTGCAGGTCGTATCCCTCCAGGATATTCAGGATTTCCGCCATCGTCGCTCCGCCCGAGGAGGGGGGCGGCATGGAGATGACGGTGTAGCCGCGATAATCGAAGATGAGAGGCGAGCGCCAGCGGGCCTGGTATGAAGCCAGGTCCTCGCGCGTGATGAGCCCTCCCCCTCTGCGCATCTCCTCTTCGATCAAGCGCGCCGTGGTTCCGGCGTAGAAGCCGTCCCTCCCTTCGGCGGCGATGCGCCGCAGCGTCTCCGCCAGGTCGCGCTGGACAAAGTGATCCCCGACCTGCGGCGGCTGGCCGCCCGGCAGGAAGATCTCGGCGGTGGCGGGATAGCGCGCGAGGCGGTCGGCGTAGGCGTTGAGCGACTCGGCCAAGCGCTCGTGCACGGTGAGCCCCTCCGCCAGCTGGATGGCGGGCTGAAGCAGCTCGGCCCAAGGCAGGGAACCAAGCCGCTGGTGTGCCGCCCACATGCCTGCTACCGAGCCCGGCACACCCGCCGCCAGGTGCCCGACCACCGAGGCATCTGTCAGGTTGCCGTTCTCGTCCAGGAACATGTCGCGCGTGGCCGCCCCCGGCGCCGTCTCACGGAAATCGAGCGCCAGCGTCTCCCCATTCGCCAGGCGCGCGACCAGGAAGCCGCCGCCCCCGATGTTGCCGGCTTCGGGGTTCACCACCGCCAGCGCAAAGTGCGTTGCCACCGCGGCGTCGATCGCGTTGCCGCCGCGGCGGAGAATGGCAAGGCCCACCTCGGTCGCGACGGAGTCGGTGGTGGCGACCATGCCCTCGCTACCCGCTGCGGTTTGCACGCGGGGCAGCGGGAGCGTCCATTCCGGGCCGAGTCCGGCCTCAGGCGCAGTCGCCCCGGCCGGCACCTGTCCCGCCGGCGCTCCGCAGGCCGTGGCGACGAGCAGGAGAAGCGCGCAACCCCCGCGTTCGCCGAGCAGCGGAAAGTCAAGCATCGGGCACCTTTTCGCCGGTTGATAGGTACGATACCTTGAGTGGATCTGAAGCTAGCCGCGACGCTACGGACACGGCAAACCACCGGATGGCCAGCAAGAAGCCGCTCGATCCGCGGCTCACCGAGCAGCGTAATCCCCGCACGGCCGAGATCGACCGCCTCTCCTGCCTCGAGATCGTCGACGTCATCAACGCGGAAGACCGCCGGGTCGCTCCGGCGGTGTATGCCGAGCGACACAAGCTCGCGCAAGCCATCGAGATGGTCGAGGAATGCTTCCGGGCCGGCGGCCGACTCATCTACGTCGGGGCGGGGACGTCCGGACGCTTGGGGGTGCTCGATGCATCCGAGATGCCGCCGACCTTCGGTACTCCCCCCGATATGGTGCAGGGGGTGATCGCTGGCGGAGCCGAGGCGCTCACTCGCGCCATCGAAGGGGCTGAAGATCATCCGGAGGACGGGGTGCGGGAGATGGACGAACGGCAGGTCGGGCCGAACGACATGGTGATCGGCATCGCCACCTCGGGCACCACCCCCTTTGTCCATGGCGCCCTGCAACGGGCGAAGGAGCGCGGCGCGCGAACCGGCTTCATCCTCTGCACCCCTCCCTCGCAGGAGATTCTCGACCGCTATGACGTGGTCATCGCTCCGCTAGTAGGGCCGGAGGTCGTCACCGGCTCCACCCGCATGAAGGCGGGTACCGCGACCAAGCTGGTCCTCAACACGATCAGCACCGGCGCGATGATCCGGCTCGGCAAGACCTGGGGCAACCTGATGGTCGATCTGCGCGCCACCAACATGAAGCTGCAGGACCGGAGCGAGAGGATCCTGATGGAGGTGCTCGACCTCTCACGCGCCGAAGCGGCAGAGCTGCTGGCCTGCGCAGGTGGCAGCGTGAAGACGGCGATCGCCATGTACTGGACCGATTCGTCTGCGGAGGAGGCGCGGGAGAGGCTTCGACAGGCCGATGGCCGTCTCGCCCGCATTGTCGAGGAGGCCCGTGCCAACGGAGATTGAGGAGGCCCGCGAGCTTCCCACGCGGCCGGATTCCGTGGCGGAGTGGGAAGACCTTCTCGTGCGACTCGAGATCGCCCCGCGCGCGGTCCGGGTCACGCTGGAGGAGGTAGAGGATAGGACCTCGGCGGCCCGAGCACTGCGGAGTGCGACCTACCGTGAAGCCGAGGTGGGACGACTTCTCGAGGTTGCGGCCGATCTACCGCGGTCGGTCGGGAGGGAGGCAGGGGTGCTTGCGGAGGATGGCCTCTCCGATCTGTCCATCCGCTTTGCCTCCCTGCGAGCGCGGACCTTCGCGATGGTGCAGCGGCGGGGGCTGGAGGTCTGGGAGTGGCGGGCGCCGCTGCCGAGCGGCTTCCCGGTCACGGTCCATCAGCTGCTGCTCTGGCTGGCAAAACAGGACGCGGCGCTGTTGGCGGAGCTGCGCAGGGTGCGGCGGAGCGGGTGGGGCGGATGCTGATTATCGGCCTGATGTCGGGAACCTCTCTCGATGGAGTGACCGCCGCGCTGGTGCAGCTCCAGGGAGAGGAGGTGGTGGCGCTGGAGTGGCGGATGATGGGGTGGTGCACGGTACCCTACAGCGACGAACGGCGGAAGATGATCCACGACGCGATCGTCGCGGGAAGCGCCGCCACTCTCTGCGGCCTTCATACGTTATTGGGGGAGTGGCTGGCCGAGGCGGCGATACGGGTCTGTGAGGAAACGGGGGTTGCGCTATCGCAGGTGGACCTGATCGGCTCGCACGGGCAGACCATCTGGCACGACCCCCCGCGGGAGGGCCGGCGCGGCTCGACGCTGCAGCTCGGGGATCCGGCCACCATCGCCGAGCGGACAGGGTGTCCGGTGGTCGCCGACTTCCGCTCACGTGACATGGCCGCCGGCGGACACGGGGCCCCGCTGGTCCCCTGGGTGGACCAGGTGCTCTTCGCCCTTCCCGATGCCGCTCGCGCACTGCAGAATCTAGGAGGGATCGGCAATGTGAGCTGGGTCCCTCCTCGAGGTTCTTCGGAGCCGGTCTTCGCCTTCGACACGGGCCCCGCCAACGCCCTCATCGATGCCGCCGTACACCTGGCCACGGACGGGCGATTGGCCTACGATCAGGATGGTCAGCTTGCGGCGAAGGGCGTGGTGGACGAGAGGTTGCTCGGCGAGCTCCTGCGGCACCCCTTCTTCGCGCTCGAGCCGCCGCGCTCCACCGGTCGAGAGACCTTCGGTCTGCCCTTCGTGCAACGGCTCGTGGAGGCGACGGCTCCCGAAGGTGACCAGGACTGGCTGGATCTCCTTGCCACCCTGACGGAGCTTACGGCTCGCTCCATCGCCGACGCTTACCGGCGGTGGGTGCTGCCCCGGGGCATTCGAGAGGTGGTGGTGACGGGGGGAGGAGCCCACAACCGGACTTTGATGGGACGCTTGCGGGAGCTGCTCGCTCCTGTGCCGGTGCTCGGTGGAGAGGCGCTGGGAGTGGATCCCGAAGCCAAGGAGGCGCTGGCGTTCGCGGTGCTCGCCTGGGCACACGTGCATGGCGTGCCGGCAAATGCGCCTGCCGCGACGGGAGCTGAGGGACCGCGTGTCCTCGGGAGCTTCACGCCCGGGGCAGCCGACCGACCCAGGAGGTGAATGTTGGCCACAGCGAATTCCGGGGCTCGCGCCGTGCTCCTTCGGCGGTGGTGGCTCGTCGCCGCGGCCGTCGCGACGCTGCCGGCGTGCGCCGGCGGCCACCGACCTCCACAGCAGCCCGCGCCGGTACAGTTCTTCAGCGAAGTGCGGGACATGCTGGCGATCGGGGAGCCCTCGCCGGAGTACTATCGAGCCCGAGCCCGGCTCGACGAGATGGGTCCCGAGGTGGACGCGGTGCTGGTGGCGATCGCCCGGGACACGGAGAATCGACCGGTGGCGCGCTCCAACGCCCTCATGATGCTGGCCGAGCGTCGTTCCCCGGCCGCCATTCCGGTGCTGCGAGAGACGCTGCTCGGCGACGAGTCCCCCGCCCAGCGTGCGGCAGCCGTGCTGGCGCTGCAGCGTATGGCACCGGATACGCCCGAGGCCGTCAACCTCATCCGTACGGCCGTGGGAGATCGCTCGCGGACCGTGCGCCTGAACGCACTGCAGGCGCTCGACGTTGGGGACGTGCAGCTGATTCGCGCGGTACTCGAGCGGGAGCGCGATCTGGACGTGCGGCGGGTTGCGCTGCAACTGGTCACACTGGCGGAGGCCCGGGGTGCTCCGCTCGCACGCGACCGGCGCGGGGCGCTGAGAACTGCGGCCGCCGAGGGGGATCCGCAGATCGTCTACCGGCCGGTTCGGACCGACTCGATCGCGGACGTCTCGGTGGGAGATCTTCGCATCGAGCTTCCCAACGGGCCCGACATTCCCCTCGCGCCCCTGGCCGAGGTGGTCGCCGGGGTGGTCCCCGCCTTCTTCTCGGCGGATCGCGCGCGGGTGGTCTATGAGATCGAGCGCGCGATCCGGGTCGTGGACCTCCGTACCCGCGACCACATCGATTTCGGTGACGGCATCGCGCCGCGACCGGTACCGTTCTCCCCCGACTTCGTCTACCTGCGCCAGCTCCGCCACGAGCAACGTGAAGACGGCTCTACGGAGCTGACCTACGAGGTGGTGCGCGCCTCGTTCGAAGGCGGCCCGACGGAGTCGATCGGCGAGCTACAGGCACTTGCTCGCCCCGACCAGCACGCCAACTACTCGCCCGTACGCTGGATGGTCGTCAGCGAAACTCCCGAGGGATTCGTCCTGCGCGGCGACGGGGTATCCACCTTCAAGCTCCCCACCACCGTCCTCAACCCCGCGGACCGCGCCAGCCGCGACCGGAGGTGAACGAATCGGAGCGGGAGGTCGCCCAACTCGTCCTTCCGGCCGTCCGCTGGCACCCCGACCGCGGCTTCCACGACACCTGGCCGGCGATAGAGCGCGCGCTGGCGGCGGGGGTGCGGGGATTCATCCTCTTCGGCGGCGAGGCCGGTTCGGTCCGTGACCTTACCGACGAGATGCGGCGCCGTGCGAACGGGCCTCTTCTTTTCGCCAGCGATCTCGAGAGAGGGGCAGGGCAGCAGTTCAGGGGCGCCACCCCACTGCCGCCGTCTGCCGCAATCGGATGGTTGAACGATCTCGAGGTGACCCGCCGCGCGGCGGAGATTACAGCCCGGGAAGCCCGCGCGCTGGGAACCGGGTGGGTGCTGGCACCGGTGGCCGACCTCGACCTGGAGCCGCGGAACCCGATCGTGGCGACCAGGGCGTGGCATCGGGAGCCGGTGCCGGCGGCGAGGCAGGTGGAGTCGTGGGTACGAGGCTGCGCCGAGGGTGGTGCGCTGTCCTGCCTGAAACATTTCCCCGGTGCTGGACGGGCGACCACGGATTCGCATACCGAGCTTCCGGTGGTCACGGCCAATCGGGAAGAGCTCGAGCGGGGTCTCCTGCCGTTTCGCGCCGGCATCGCCGCGGGTGCGGACACCGTGATGGTGGGCCATCTCGCCTACCCGACCATCGATCCATCCGGCATACCTGCATCACGCTCCGCTACTATCGTCGACCGCCTGCTGCGCCGGACGCTGCACTTCGACGGCATCGTGGCAACCGATGCCATAAACATGGCGGGCTTCGCGAAGACGGGGGGCGGGCAGTCGGCGGTGGTGGAGGCGGTGCTGGCGGGGTGCGACGCACTGCTATACCCGGAAGACACCGAGAGCACGATTGCGACGCTCGCGGAGGCAGTTCGCCAAGGGGCGCTGAATCGCGAGCGGGTGCGCGAGGCGGTGCGGCGGCTGGGGCGTGCGGCGGCCCGCGTGGGAGCGCCCCTCGGGGCCGCACCGGGCCGGCCGGAAGACTTGCGGTGGGCCTTCGAGGTTGCGGTTCGAACGATCCATGTGCTCCGGGGTGAGGCACGCCTGGGTGAGGCGCGCGTGCACCTGGTGGAGCTCGACGACGACCAGGGCGGACCGCACCCCGCTCCTCCCCGCACCGCGCTGAAGCAGGCGCTGCACGACGGCGGCGTGGAGCTGGCCGAGGGCGCGCCGATGCTGCTTGCACTCTACGCGGACGTGCGAGCCTGGAAAGGGAGGGCAGGCCTCTCCGCTGCCGCCATCGCCCGAGCGAGCGAGCTTCTGGCTACCTCCCCGGAGGCCGTGGTGGTGCTTTTCGGCCATCCGCGGCAGGCGGAGGAGCTTCCCGCGGCGCGCAACGTAGTGGTCGCTTGGGGAGGCGAGCCGCTGATGCAGCGTGCCGCCGCGGCGTGGCTCCTCGCGGGGCGGGCCGCCGGCTGAGCAGGGCCTGCCCCTGGTTCTGAACTTGCGTTCCCGCCCGGCCGGAAAACGCCGCCCTGGAGCGGAGTTCTGCCTGGCGTGGGGATCCTTCGTACCCACCTCCAGCCGATCTCGCAGATGAATTCCGAACGCCGACAGCCTGCCCTCTTTCGTGTGTTCACGCAGCGGAAGATGGCCGCGATCCTGCTGCTCGGCTTCTCCTCCGGACTTCCGCTCTATCTCTCCAGCCGCACTCTGCAGGCGTGGATGACCCTGGAAGAGGTCGATCTGACCACAATCGGCCTCTTCAGTCTGGTGGCGCTCCCCTACTCGCTGAAGTTCCTCTGGGCTCCGGTCATGGACAGGTACATCCCGCCGCTGCTGGGGCGTCGCCGTGGCTGGCTGGTGATCACCCAGATTGCCCTGCTGGTTTCCATCGCGGCGATGTCGCTGCACGACCCTTCGCGTGGGCTGCAGCTCCTCGCTTTCAACGCGCTGCTCATCGCCTTCTTCAGCGCGAGTCAGGACATCGTGGTCAACGCCTACCAGGTGGACGTGCTGGAGGAGCGCGAGATGGGGGCGGGGGCGGCGACGCAGGTGCTCGGTTATCGCATAGCGATGATCATCACCGGCTCGGTTGCCTTCGTGCTCGCCGATCGAATGCCCTGGCCTGTCGTCTACCTGTTGATGGCGGTCCTGATGTGCGTCGGCATCTTCGCCGCCATCTGGGCGCCCGAGCCGGTGCTGGAAGAAGCACCTCCGCAGTCGTTGCGGGAGGCGGTGGTGGAGCCGTTCATCGAGTTCTTTCGGCGGACGACCTTCTGGTGGGGGCTCGTCATTCTGCTCTTCATCATCCTCTACCAGCTGCCCGACCGGCTCGGGCAGAACATGGTCACCCCCTTCCTGCTGCAGATCGGCTTCTCGCAGACGGAGATCGGGACGATCCAGGGCGGCATCGGTCTGTTCTGCACCATCCTGGGCGTTCTCGCCGGCGGTGCGGTCATTGCTTCGGTGGGCATTAATCGTTCGGTATGGATCTTCTTCTTCCTGCAGATTCTCAGCAATCTCGCCTACTACTGGCTCTCACAGATCGGCCCCAACGGCGGCGCGCTCTTCGTCGCCATCGTGATCGAGTACTTCAGTGGCGGCCTGGTCACCGCGGTATTCGTGGCGCTGCTGATGAGCCTGTCGAGCAGGCGCTATTCAGCGACGCAGTTCGCGCTTCTCTCCAGCCTGATGTCGGCGGCGCGCGACGTCCTGGTCGCCCCGGCAGGCGGAATCGCGGAGGCGCTGGGCTGGCCGGGTTTCTTCCTGTTCACGCTGGCGGCGGGAATCCCCGCCCTGGTGCTGCTGCCGTTCGTTGCCCCCTGGGCGCAGGAGAATCCGCGAGGGGCCGCGGAGCACACGGGGCGGGTGCTCGAGCAGGGTCGGATCCGCGCGCCCGCGGTGGAGGAGGGGGCATGAGGAACCGCTCCGGCGGCGGCGGGTGGACGAGGGCGTTCGCCCTCGCGGCGACCATCGCGCTGGCCGCCTGCGCGGCACCTCGAACGGCTCCAGCCCCGCGTCCGGGAGGCGCTGCTCCGACCGGCGTGCGCCTCCCGCCGATCCCGCCCCGCACGGGTGCGCTGGCGATCGACGTCGTCTATCCCGCCGAAGGGCAGGCGATCGGGCCCGTCGACAGCACCTTCGTTTTCGGCAACCTGGGAACGGGACAGGCCTCCCTGAGCATCAACGGCGTGCCGGTGGAGGTTGCGCCCAATGGGGCCTTCCTTGCCTACCTGCCCGTTCCGCCCGACGGCGTCTATCGGGTCGCGGCAACCGCGGCCGGCGGGCAGACCGTCACACTGGAGAGGCGAGTCCAGACGGCATCCCTTTCGGCTCCCGCACCCGGAGCGGGATCGCCGACCGGCTACGAGATCCTCGGTCCTGATAGCACCGCGGTTCCGGCCGGATGGTTGGGCGAGGTGCACACTGCCCGTTCTGACGGCACGGCCGTCGGGACTGCGGTTCCCGGATCCGGGACGCCCTACAACTGGTTCTTCCCGCAGGGAACGCAGCTTGTGATCACGGGATCCCGTGCCGGGCAGTTGCGGGTTCGCCTGACCGACGACCTCTCCGTCTGGGTCGACAGCGCCGACGTGAGTCCGGTCGCTTACGGGACGGGCCTCGTACGACCGTCCGAGAATCGGCTGCGGCCCCTCCACACCTTCACGGGCGGCACGGTCGGCAACGTTGTGGCTACGCCATATCGCGATTACGTCGACGTGAGACTCGCCACCAGCGCCCGGCTCCCCTTCCGCGTTGCGAGTCGCGAACGCGGCCTGACCGTGGACGTATACGGTGCGGAAACGCGGACGAACAACCTGCTCTACGGCGCGACGGATCCCCTCATCCACCGCATGGAATGGGAGCAGGTCACGGACGATCTATATCGCCTCCACATCGAGCTGAACGACCCGTTGTGGGGCTTTCAGGCCTTCTACGACGATGCCGGTGCGCTGATCGTTCGCGTTCGCCGCCCCCCCGTGATCGATCCCGCGAATCCCCTGCGCGGCCTCTACATTGGCGTCGACCCGGGGCACCCCCCAGGCGGTGCGATCGGTCCGACCCGGCTCACCGAGGCCGAGGTCACGCTCGAAGTGGCTCGACGGTTGGCCGCCAAGCTGCAAGAGCGGGGAGCGCGCGTGCTGCTGACGCGGGTCGACAGCTCGGCGGTTCCCCTGGGGGATCGGCCGCTTCGCGCCACGCGCGAAGGCGTCCACCTGCTCGTTTCGATTCACATGGACGCCTTCGGCGACGGGGTGAACCCCTTCGAGAACCACGGGACCCACGTCTTCTACAATCAGGCCCAGTCCCTGGATCTCGCGCGGGCGGTGCAGCGAGAGCTGCTGGCGGAGCTGGGCCTGCGGGACCTGGGGGTGTCGCGCCGCGATCTGGCCCTCGTTCGCCCCACGTGGATGCCGTCGATCCTGAGCGAGAGCGCGTTCATGATGATCCCTCAGAACGAGGCGGCCTTGCGTGATCCCGCGGTTCTGGAGCGCATCGCGGACGCGCATCTCCGCGGCATCGAGGCGTTCCTGCGCGCCCGTGCAGCCTCGGACTGAGACCTCTCCCACGCGGCGAGGACGGCGAGGACTGGGTCGACTGCCTCGCTGCGTGCTCGCGCTGGGGCTTTTATTGGCGGCGACGGTCCGCCTGGCTGCGCAGGTCCCGCCGGACGCGCGTTGGCGGACGCTCGAAACCCCGCATTTCCGCGTCAACTTCGTGGCCGGGCTCGACTCGCTGGCGCACCGCACCGCCGCGCGTGCCGAGTGGGCGTACGACGTCCTCTCCCGCGATCTCACCGATCCGCCGGACGGACGCATCGACATCGTTCTCACCGACGCGGTGGACCTGGCCAACGGATCGGCCACTCCGTTCCCCACCAACCGCATCGTCCTCTACGCGCACCCACCCGTCGACGTGACGGAGCTCGCGTTCACGACCGACTGGCTGGAGCTGCTGGTCCTGCACGAGCTGGTGCACATCTTCCATCTCGACCAGGCGGAGGGTTTGTGGGAGGGTCTTCGCTCCGCACTGGGGAGGAACGCGCTCCTCTTCCCGCACGCTTTCACCCCATCGTGGCTCATCGAGGGACTGGCGACCTACTACGAATCCGCCCTTACCCCCGCCGGGCGAGTGCGCGGCACCCTCTTCGAGATGGCGCTCCGCACCGCCGCGGTGGAGGACGAGCTCTTCTCCATCGACCGAGTATCCGGGCAGCCGCGCACCTGGCCTGCCGGGAGCACGCGCTACATCTACGGGGCCCACTTCCTCGACCACCTCGCGCGCATGGCCGGCGGCTCCACGGCGATGAGAGATTTCATCGACCGGTACGGCGGGCAGCCGGTTCCATATCTGCTCGATCGGGCAGCGGACGGCGCGTTTGGCGGGAATTTCCGGGCCGCCTGGCGCGCGTGGCAGGATTCGCTGCGAAAGCGGTTCCGCGCCCAGGCCGATTCGGTGGCCGCCGAAGGGCTGACCGAGCCAGAGATCCTGACCCCCGCCGGGCGTGACGCCTACTTCCCCCGCTTCTCCCCGGACGGAAGTCGCATCGCCTACTCCGCCGCGCCGGGGAACGATCGTCCGGCGCTTCGGCTGATCCTTTCCGATGGCACCGAGCGGGACGTGGCACCCCTCGCGACGCTCGGGCCCGCGTCGTGGGCGTCGGACGGAGACCTACTCTACGGGGACGTGGAGTTCCGCGATCCCTACCGGCTCTATTCCGACCTATGGACTGTAAGCCCCGCCGAGTTCGGGCGACGTCGGGTCACGCGCGGGCAGCGCCTCGCCTCGCCCGACTTGCATCCCGATGGCCGAACCGTCATCGCCGTGCGCAGCGGAGGGGGGACCACATCGCTGGTCGTGGCGGATACGGTGGGAGGGGCTTTTCATCCGCTGAACGCACCTTCTCTGGACGTGCAGTGGGGACAGCCGCGCTGGTCGCCGGATGGCGAGTGGATCGCCGCGGTTCGCTGGAAACGTGGCGGCCTGCACGACATCGTGCTGCTGGACCGATCCGGGACTGTCGTGCGCGAGGTGACCCGGGACCAGGCGGTGGACGCCTCGCCGGCCTGGTCACCGGATGGGCGCTATCTGCTCTTCTGGTCCGACCGGTCGGGCATTCCGAACTTGTACGCGTATGAGCTGCAAGCGGATCGGCTGTTCCAGGTGACCAATGTGCTCAGCGGGGCGTTCGATCCGGACGCATCCGCAGACGGCCGCTGGATCGCCTTCTCCTATTACCGCGCCGACGGATACCACATCGCGCGTATCCCCTTCGAGCCGGACCGCTGGCGGCCGGCACCTCCGCCGCGAGGGGCGGCGCTTCCGCTCGAAGAGCCTCGATCGCATCCGCCCGTGTCCGGCGAGACGCGGCCGTACTCCCCCTGGCCCACGGTTGCTCCCGCTGCCTGGAACCTGGCGCTGGCCGGTGGAACCGACCTGGGCGGAGGGATTGGCGCCGCGGTCTCCGGGGTGGACGTGATCGAGCGTCACAGTTGGGCGGCCGCCGCCCTCCTGTACGAGGGTGCCCGCATGGACGCGGCGGGAGCCTACCGCTATCAGGGATGGGGAAACCCAGCCATCGAGCTCGCAGCGAGCCAGGAGTGGAGCGTCGTCTGCGCCAGCGGTAGCCTGACGTGCGGCGGAGAGGAGCCACTCGAATCGGCGCTCCTCCGGCGTGAACGGGAGGCCCGTCTGTCTCTACTATGGGTCCGGCAGAGGGTGCGCTCGACGGCCTGGCTTCGTCCGGCACTGGAGATCGAGCGGCGGGCGCTGTTGTGGAAGGATCCCAGCTCTGCGCCGGAGGTCGTGCTACGACAGACGCCGACCGACCTTGCAGCGGTGCTCGAGGCGGGAAGGAGCTCCGTGCGGAGCTTCGCTCTCTCCGTGGGACCCCAGGAGGGTTACTCGGTCGCGGCCGCCGTGGAGGGGCACCGTTACACCCGCCCCCTGCAGCCTGAGTATGAGCCCGCGGGCTATCTGCGCCTGGTCGGTCGAAGCCGTGGCTACCGGGCAGTGCGGATGGGAGCATCCACGCACGTGCTGGCTTTGCGGGCCGACCTGGGTTTCGAGGTTGGCTCACGCAGCCCCGGTTTCGATGTCGGCGGAGCGAGCGGCGGAAGCCTGCCAGGGGCCATCGACCTGGAGATCTTCGGCGACGGCGCCAGCTTTCCGGTGCGCGGCTACCAGGAAGGCGTCCAGTTCGGCAACCGGGCGGTGACCACCTCGGCCGAGTACCGGTTTCCGCTCCTGAGGGTGGAGCGCGGAATCGGGCTGCTGCCGGTCTATCTCGACCGCTTCACCGGCGACGTTTTCGTCGACGCGGGAACGGCCTGGTGCTCCGCCAGCTGCCCCACCCGCCTTGCCGCCGCCCCCGACGAGCCGCGAGTGCTCGCCTCGGTGGGCGGCGAGGTGGTCACCGAGCTCCGCTTCGGCTTCCACACCCCGGTGCCCCTGCGGCTGGGCCTGGCCGTGCCTCTGCGGGAGGATCTCGCGCCGGAGGTGTACTTGCGGGTGGGGAGGGCGTTCTAGCGAATTACGAATTACGAATTACGACAAAACCACAGAGCGATCTGAGGCGGTCCGTCAAGGGCGCAGAGGGTCCCACGGAGGACCCAGGGGATTCTCGAATGTTCTGAAACCCTTTCCATAAGAGCTGATGAGGGGAAATGATTTCCCCCGCGACCTCTGCGCAATCCTCCGTGACCTCTGCAGTTGGTTGTAATTCTTAATTCTTAATTCGTAATTCGTAATTCTTCGCCGCCGGCACAATTCCTGAGTCTTCCTGCCTGACCTTTTATGCGGGAGGACATTATGGCAGGGAACCAGCACGCCGGTACGGTCGCCACTGAGAACCCGGGCGCCGGCGGGCCCGGGCAGCGTCACGAGGTGGGCGATGCCGCCACCTCCCGCCGCGACCCGCCGCACGTGACCGAGAGCGACGAGTCATCGCCCGTGCGGCAGGACGGGCAGGCGGATGCCGCGCCGGTCCTGCCCGCAAACGCCGGCGGGAGCGACAACATCTCCTCCGAGGAGCACGATCTGGAGATCGAAGAGGAGAGCGCCTACGACCGCCGCCCGACCCAGGACAAGGATCGCCCGCCCAGCGAGCGCTGACGACCAGGCCGCAGAGCCGTAGGGCGCAGCTCTGCGCCCTCGGTGTGATCCTCCGCGGTCCTCTGCGGTAGACCCCGCCGCGCAAACTTTTCCGACTTCTCCCCCCGTCAGGCCCGCACACACGCCCAATTTCGCGAATCTTCTTTCGGCCCCGTCTCCGCTCCCTCAACTGCCCGCGCGGGATGGCGAAGCATCCCGCTCGCAAGGGTGTACGGAAAGATCAGAAAAAACTCCAAAAAGGAGCAAGGTCGGTACGGTCTTTGCACCCGCGCACGGGCCGCTTGACCGCTAAATCTAGTGTGATTAGCTTGGAGGCCCACAATATGTTGTGGCATCCTCCAACTGGCGCCGGTGACTGAGGATACGCGAATTTCGCGGCCGGTCCGCCCTCCACACTTGAACCAGGAGCGCGCATGAACCCCGCCCCCTCCGCCCCCGTGACGGTCGAACTCGCGATGCCGACCGATCTCCCCCCGGTCGAGCTGTCGCAGAACGCACGGACGGTGCTCGCGAAGCGGTATCTCCGTAAGGACGAAACGGGGACGCCGATCGAGGAGCCCGAGGAGATGTTCTGGCGGGTCGCCTCGGTGATCGCGCAACAGGACGCGCGCTATGGTGCGAGCCCGGAAGAGGTGGAGGCGCTGGCCCGGGAGTTCTACGCGCTGATGACGCATCGGCTGTTCGAGCCGAATTCCCCCACCCTGATGAACGCCGGGCGGCCGCTGGGCCAGCTCTCCGCCTGCTTCGTGCTCCCGGTGGAGGATGCCCTTTCCAACGGAAAGTCGGGGATCTACGACACCCTGCGCTCGATGGCGCTGGTGCACCAGTCAGGGGGCGGGACCGGCTTCTCGTTCAGCCGCTTGCGCCCCAAGGGCGACATTGTGAAGAGCACCACCGGCGTGGCCTCAGGGCCGGTGAGCTTCATGAAGCTCTATGACGCCTCCACCGAGGTGGTGAAGCAGGGCGGCACCCGCCGCGGCGCCAACATGGGCATCCTGCGCGTCGATCATCCGGACATCCTGGACTTCATCGATTGCAAGCAGGACCTCACCCAGGTCACGAACTTCAACATCTCCGTTGCCATCACCGACGCCTTCATGGACGCGGTGGAGAAGGGTACGGAGTACGACCTGTACAGCCCGCGCAGCGGGGAGCCGGTGGGTCGGCTGGACGCACGCATGGTGTTCGACCGCATCGTGCACAACGCCTGGGCGACGGGCGAGCCGGGGGTCTTCTTCATCGATCGCGCGAACTATTACAACCCGGTCCCGCACCTCGGCAGCTACGAGGCGACCAACCCCTGCGGCGAGCAGCCGCTGCTGCCGTACGACGTCTGCAACCTCGGATCGGTGAACGTGGGGGCATTCGTTCGCCGGGACATCCCCGCGGACGCGCCCTGGTACGAGAAGATCGACTGGAAGGAATATCGCCGGGTGGTCCGGCTGGCCACGCACTTCCTCGACAACGTCATCGACGCCAACCAGTTCCCCCTGCCGGAGATTACCGATCTGGCGCAGCGGATCCGCCGGATCGGCCTGGGCGTGATGGGCTTTGCCGATCTACTGGTGCGCCTCGGGGTGCAGTACAACTCCGAGGAGGGGGTCGAAGTGGGGCGGCGCATCATGGAGTTCCTCGACGAGGAAGCCAAGAAGGAGAGCGAGCGTCTCGCCGACGAGCGGGGTCCCTTCCCGGAGTGGCAGCGCTCCATCTGGGGCCCTGACGAGACCTGTGCGCGGGCTCCGAATGGCGAGCGGATCCGCCCCATGCGGCGGCTGCGCAACTGCAACGTCGACACGGTGGCGCCTACCGGGACCATCTCCATCATCGCCGGGTGCAGCTCGGGCATCGAGCCTCTCTTCGCGGTGGCTTTCATGCGCAACCAGGCGGGCGTCCTCATGCCGGACGTCAACGAGGATTTCGTGCGAGTGGCGCGGGAGCGCGGCTTCTACTCCGAGGAGCTGATGAAGCGGATCGCGGAGGAGGGGCACATCCACTTCCCGGAGGTGCCGGAAGAAGTGCAGCGCACCTTCGTGACCGCGCACGACATCTCCCCCGAGTGGCACGTGCGGATGCAGTCCGCCTTCCAGGAGTTCGTCGACTCGGCTATCTCCAAGACGACGAACTTCCCGCACAGCGCCACCGAGGAGGATGTGCGCGAGATCTACGAGCTGGCGTTCAAGCTGGGCGCCAAGGGCGTGACGGTCTACCGCGACGGGAGCCGTGACAACCAGGTGCTCTCCACCGGCGCGACGAAGACTCCCGCGCAGGCGGCAGCGCAGAACGAGAAGGTGGCCGAGCAGGAGAAAAGAATCGCCGCCCTCGAAGCCGAGCTGAGGAAAGCGCAGGAGAAGGGTACCCCCGCGGAGTCCACTCCGCAGTCCGTGCGCCGGCAGAAGCGCCGTCGTCCGGCGGTGCTGCGCGGGACGACGCGAAAGATGGCCTCGCCGATCGGCGACGTGTACG
>DASVBS010000048.1 GCA_036375715.1 Longimicrobiaceae bacterium
GTCTGGGGGCTGATCGCGGCCGCCTGCGACTGGCGCTGGGGACTCTATGCCGCCGATGGCGTCACCATCACCCGGCACTCCCCGTGGTACCGCTCCCTCACGCTCTACCGCCAGCCCAGGGCGGGCGCATGGCCCGAGACACTGGACACCATCGTCCACGACCTCACCCGCTGGCGGGACGGTCACCAATCCCGGCGCCATGGCTGACGGACCCCGGACCACGGTGACCACGACCGCCGACTGGACCTGGCTCCTGCGTGTCCCCGTCCCGCAGGACGGCGACCCGATCCCGTTCGAGCTCTGGATGTTGTACCATGCCAACACGCTGCTACCCATGCGACAGCAGGAGGCACCCCATGGCTGACGGCATGTTCTCGATCACTGTCGACAAGGACGCCGTCGAACGCGCCCTCAAGGACTTCCCCAGACAAACCCCCTTTGCGCTGGCGCTCGGCATCACCAACACCCTCAAGGACGCCCAACGCGCAGTGCAGAAGCAGCTCGACGACGTCTTCACCCTCCGCGGCACCCAACGCTTCTTCTACCGCGCCGTCAAGCTCACGCTGGCCACCAAGTCCAACCCCAACGGCAACATTCGCATTGAAGGACCCGAGACCATCACGGGTCCCGATGCCCGCATCGCCGCCGCCATTCTCCGGCACGAAGAGGGGGGTGCCAAGACCTCCCGGGCGGTCTACCGAGGGTCCACCCGCAACATCGTCGGGGGTTTCTTCCTGCCCGCGAAAGGACTGCGCACCAGCAGTGCCGGCGTCCCACGCGCACTCTACCCCAAGAACATCGGCGCCCAACTCCGACGCGACGCCACCGGCAAGAAGTTCCTTGCCAGCAACCAGAAGGGCCGCAAGCGTCGACGGGGACAGGCCGGACGCGAGCGCTCCTACTTCGTCACCGCTCGCGGCATCTACGAGCGCCGCCACTTCGGCGCCACGTCCGCCATCCGGCTCATCTGGGCCTTCGAGCCACGGATCCGACTCCGGCCCCGGCTGGGCTTCTACCGCACCGTGCAGCGCGTGATCGATGTCCACCTCCAACCCAACATGACCCGCGCGATTGATCACGCGATCAAAACCGCTTTCCCATGACGACACCAACCACGCAACCTCGAGCCACTCTTGCATTTCGCGGGTCCTCCCCGGGGACCGTGGTGCGCGGTCCCGCCAACTCCCCTCATTCGCTAGTCGCAGCGTCACAACGCTGTGGTTTACTTGGAGTTACGTATGGCGCGGAAGGGTGATGCCGAGCGGGTGTCCGCGCGGGAGGCGGCGAAGCGGTTGGGGATGACCGACCAGGCGGTGGGACAGTGGGCGAATCAGGCGCCAGCGGACACCTACGTTCTGGCGAACGGTCGCCGGTGGTTGCTGTGGCCACAGTTTCCGGTGTGGTATCGGCAGCGGCTGCAGCAGCACGCGAAGCCCGCGAACTTCGACGAGGCGAAGGCGCGGAAGATGGCGGCGGAAGCGGAGTTGGCCGAGATCGAACTGGCGAAGGCGCGCGGTGACGCGCTGGCGTTGTCTGACCTTGAAGCGGTGGTCGCGCGGGATTACACGAAGGTGCGGGAGCGGTTGCAGGCGCTGCCCGGCCGGTTGGCGCCGCTGGTGGTCGGGGTCAAGTCGGTGGGTGAGGCCACGAAGCTCATCGTGCCGGTCGTGCGGGAAGTGATGCAGGAGTTGAGTCGGTGAGTGCGGCCGTGGCGGTTCCGGTGCCGGGGTTCACATCGCACCCGTCGGCCGTTGCCGCGGCCGAAGCCCGCACGCGGGAACTGCGTCGCCAGTTACTACGTCCGCCCCCGGATCTCTCCGTCAGTGCATGGGCGGACCAGTACCGGGAGATCGCGCGCGGCACGTCACCCGAGCCGGGGCGCTGGCACACGGATCGGGCACCCTACCTCCGCGGGATGATGGATGCGTTCAGCGATCCCGACGTCGAGAACGTGGTGGGGATGTGCGCGTCGCAGGTGGCGAAGACCGAAGTGCTCATCAACGTGCTCGGCTACTTCATCCACCAGGACCCGTCACCGATCCTGTTCATCCGGGAGACGATCGGGGAGGCGGAGAAGTTCAGCAAGACGCGGCTGGCCAAGACCATCCACGCCACGCCGGTATTGCGGGAAGCGGTGCGCGATCCCAAGTCGCGGGACTCCGGCAACACCATTCTGGTGAAGGAGTTCCCCGGCGGGGATATGACGCTCGTGGGCGCCAACGCCCCGGGCGGACTCGCAGGACAGCCGCGGCGGGTCGTGCTGGGTGACGAGCTCGATCGGTGGAAGACGTCGGCGGGCACGGAGGGCGACCCGTGGGACCTGGGCTATCAGCGCACCGCGAACTTCTGGAACCGGAAGACGGGGCGGTTCTCGTCGCCCGGCACGCGCAGCGTGGAACTGGAGGACGGCCGGTTGGTCTCGCCCATTGAGCGCGCGTTTCTCGAGGGCGACCAGCGGTACTACGTCGTGCCTTGCCCGTTCTGCGGCCACCGCCAACGGCTGGTGTGGTCGCAACTGCGGTGGGAGGACGGCAAGCCGGAGACGGCCGCGTACGCGTGTGAGGGCTGCGGGGTGCTGATCGGCGAAGAGCACAAGCTGCCGATGCTGCGCGCTGGGGAGTGGCGGGCCACGGCCCCGTTTCGCGGGACCGCGTCGTTCCATCTCAACGGGCTCTACTCGCCGTGGGCGCGGTGGGCGGATCTGGTGCGCAAGTGGCTCAAGGCCCAGGGAAACAAGGAGCGGCTGCAGGTCTTCGCGAATACGGTGCTGGCCGAGAGTTGGGACGAGCGCATCGGGGCGACGGACCCGGCCCACCTGCAGGGGCGTGCGGTGGAATACGCGGCTGAGGTGCCGGCGGGCGTTGTCCTGCTCACTGCCGGCGTCGATGTCCAGATCGACCGGCTGGAGATGGTCGTTCGTGGGTGGGGAGCGGGCCTGCGGTCGTGGGGCATCCGGCGCGAGATCTTCCTTGGCGACCCGAAGATCCCGCCGGGGCAGGACGGCTCGCCATGGACCGCGCTCGAGGAGGCACGGAAGCGGCTGCGACCACGGGAGCACGGACCTCCATTGGCGGTGCATGTCCTGTGTATCGACATGGGATACGCGCCCGACGAAGTCGCCGCCTATTGTCGGCCGCGGTGGCGGCAGCGGGTCTATGCGGTTCGGGGCTCGTCCGACCACACCGCGCCGACGGTGAGCCGCCGGCCGTCGCGGAACAACAAGCAGCGACTGCCGATGTTCTGGGTGGGGACGAACACGGTGAAGGACACGATCGCGAAGCGACTCCTGCTCACGGGCGATGGCCCCTTCGTGATGCAGTGGAATCTGAGAGCGGAGGCCGGCTTCGACGCCGATTATTTTCAGCAACTTACGGGTGAGCGGCGGGTGCCGCACAAGGTGGGTGGACGGGTCCACTGGCGCTGGGATGAGATCCGTGGCCAGCGACACGACGCGCTCGACTGCGAAGTGTACGCGCTGGCCGCGTTCCATCTGGCGAACGTCTCGCCCGAGAAGCTGGAGGCCATGGCGGCCGAACTCGCGGAGCAGGACACGCCTGCCGAGCCGACACCGGAGGAGGCAACGATAGCGGTCGCTGCGGTGCCGCCACCCAGGAAGCTCCCCCGTCCCCGCCGGCGGGGCTGGGCGTTCCGGAGTTGACGATGGAGCGGCGGGCGCAGATCCGGGTCGCGCTCAACGCGCTCCGCGTCCTGCTCGATTTGCCCCCGCATCTCCGGATCACTGGCGTGTACCAGACGCGAGACGACGCGAGCGCCGAGCGGTTCACGATCGCGGTCTCGGGTCCGTGGTGTCCCGTGGCCACCTTCGGCCAGCCGTTGCCGGTGCTCACCCCGGTCTATGTCGATGGCACGACCCACGCCCCCCGACTCGTGAGTATCGACGGGTTGGATACCTGAGCCTGAGCCATGGTGTATCTGCCAGCCCTCCGTGACGCGACCAACGACGCGGCCCTCCGCGGCGCCCCGCTCGCGGTCTATACGTGGCTCGTGACGAACCATCTCGACACGCAGGAACCGAGATCGGTGAAGATCTCCGGGCTTTCGCTCACGCTCAAGATGAAGCGCCACACGGTGAGCCGATCGCTCCGCACGCTCTGTCTGCGCGGGTATCTGGAGCGGCGCTACGTGGCGCAGCAGGGGTACGTCTACCGCGCCTACGCGGTCCGGCGCGCGAGCCTCGAGGACCGGCGCGCGAGCTGAGTATCCCGGGAATCCGCGCCACTGGTGTCCCGCAGGGGCCATAGTCGGGCCGTCTGCGGCGGTCCGCCCGCTACTGCATCGTTAGCCGGGCTAAGCATTCTGCGGGTGCGCGATGGCACCCGTACTCCCGGCCGGGGTCCCCGGCACGCTCAGCGCGGGCGACACGCTGACCTTCACGTGGTCGCACGCCGACTACCCCCGCTCCGAGGGGTGGAGCCTGAGCGTCACCCTGGCCGGCGCGTCCACCCTCGCGACCGAGACCGGC
>DASVBS010000049.1 GCA_036375715.1 Longimicrobiaceae bacterium
GTCTGGGGGCTGATCGCGGCCGCCTGCGACTGGCGCTGGGGACTCTATGCCGCCGATGGCGTCACCATCACCCGGCACTCCCCGTGGTACCGCTCCCTCACGCTCTACCGCCAGCCCAGGGCGGGCGCATGGCCCGAGACAGTGGACACCATCGTCCACGACCTCACCCGCTGGCGGGACGGTCACCAATCCCGGCGCCATGGCTGACGGACCCCGGACCACGGTGACCACGACCGCCGACTGGACCTGGCTCCTGCGGGTTCCCGTCCCGCAGGACGGCGACCCGATCCCGTTCGAGCTCTGGATGTTGTACCATGCCAACACGGTGCTGCCGATGCAGCGGCAGGCGACGCCGCCCGCGCACGAGCGCACCGAAAGGAGTACCCCATGACGGAGTTCCGCATCGACGTCGAAGCCGACCCGGTGATCGACGGCCTCCAGGCGTTCCGCCGGCAGCAGCCGTTCGCCATGTCCCTGGCCCTCAACAACACGACCAAAGACGCGCAGGCCGCCATCCAACACGGCTACGAGCAGCGCTTCACCCTCCGGCAGCCCCAGTTCGTCAAACTGGAGGGGGCCAAGATCACGCGGTTCTCGACCAAGTCCCGGCTCGAGACCGAGTTGCGCGTCACCGAGCGCGCGGGCTTCCTCACCAAGTTCGAGACCGGCGAGCCCAAAGTCCCGCGTGAAGGCCGGGCCATCGCCATCCCCGTGCAGGCGCGCCGCACCAAGCGCGACATCATCCCCAAGTCCCAGCGCCCCCCGGCGCTCTATGCCAGCAAGCGCGCCCAGTCGGGCCGCATCTTCTCGCGGCGCGGCCTCCTGCTCCAGAAACTCGGGCGTGGTGCCCGCGCCACCCTCCGTGTGCTCTACGTCTGGAAATCGCGCGCCCGCACCCCCGCCATCCTCCACTTCGTAGACACGGCCCACCAGGCCGCCGACCGCCACTGGCCCGGCCGCGCGCTCGAGGCCATTGACCGCGCCATCGCCACCATGCGCCGATGATGACCGAACACGCAACCCACATGATGACAAGCGTTTACAGGGTCCTCCCCCCGGCCCCACCGCCGGTCACGCCGAGCGTCCGATGCTGCGTTGTATGCACGCCACACTCTGAGCATCTGGCATTGTCATGGCGTCTCGCGTCCTGACGAGTTCGCAGAAGGAGTTGGCGGACCTCTTCGGCGTGAGCCGGGAGACGATTCGGCAGTGGGTGTTGGAGGGGATGCCGACGCGGACGGTGAGTGGCCAGACGCGGTACGTCGCGCGCGAGTGTGTGCAGTGGCGTCGGGACCGGGACAGGGAGGCGGGGCGCCCGGACAGTCCGGTCGAGGCGGAGGAGCGGGCGCGGAAGCTCCGGGCGGATGCGGACCTGGCGGAACTCCGGCTCGCGGAACGGCGGCGGCAGCTCGTGCCGGCAGCCGAGGTCGAACACGAGTGGGATCGGATCTGCAGTGTGCTCCGCTCGCGCATTCTGGCCGTGCGCGGGCGGTGGGCCCCGCGTGTACTGGGGCTCGGCACCATGCCGGAGGCGACGGGGGTGCTCGACGATCTGACGCGTGACCTGCTGTCCGTGCTGGCGGCGGCGGCGGACGAGGTGGAGGCTGGGGACGAGGCGGAGGACGACGCGGCATGAGCGGGCTGGCGCGCGTGGCGGCCGATGTGCTGCGGCGGGCCGGGCGACCCCGGACCCGGCTCACCGGCTCCCAATGGATGAACCGCTACGGGTGGATCGCGCGCTCATCCGGTGCCGCGGAACACGGCCAGTATTCGACGGACCGGGCGCCGTTCCTGGCCGAGATGGCCGACGTGTTCTGCGACGAGATCCACCAGGACGTGGTGGTCAACAAGGCGGCACAGGTCGGCTATACCGAACTGCTGCTGCAGTATTGCGCCTATGTGATGCGGGAGGACCCGTCGGGCCATCTGCTCGTGCAGCCGTCGATCGAGGCGGCGAAGTCGTGGGTCAAGGAGCGCATGGACCCGATGCTGGAGGAGTCGCCGCACCTGCGGGGACTGATCCGGAGCGAGCAGGGTCGGCGCACGTCCGACGACACGCTGCAGCGGAAGGTCTACCGGGGCGGCTGGACCGTCGTGGTCGGGGCGAACTCCCCCACCGGACTGCGCTCGCGCCCGGCCCGCCGGCTCACCGGCGACGAGCGGTCCGGCTGGACCCTGGATGCCCGGCAGGAGGGCGACCCGTGGGACCTCGCGACCGAACGCACCAACAGTTTCTGGAACGCGAAGCGGATTCAGGGCTCGACGCCCGGTGAGGAGGAAACCTGCCCGATCACGGCGGCGCTGCGGCAGAGTGACTGGCGCGAGTATCATGTGCCGTGTCCCAACTGCAAACGCCGTGAGCCGTTCCAGTGGAAGGCGCCCGACGGCACGTATCGGCTCGTGTGCGACCGGGACCCGGCCGACCAGCTCATCCCGCAGACGGCGCGCTATCTCTGTACGAGCTGCGGGACCCTGATCCCCGAGACGGAAAAAGCGTGGATGCTCAGACCCGCGAATGGGGCGCGGTGGGTCCCCCGGTTCCCCGGCCGCGAGGTGGTGGGGTTCGATCTCACTGGCCTGCTCTCGCCGTGGCAGTCGTGGGCGACGATCATGCGCAAGTGGGTGGAGGCACAGCGCAACCACGAGAAGCTCAAGGTGTTCGTCACCCACGTGCTCGCGCAGCCGTGGCGGCCCGAGTCCCAGCGGATCGAGGTCCACACCCTGCGGCAACGTGCCGAGCCGATGCCCGAACTCCCCGCACCCATCGGCGCCTGCTTCGGGGCGGTGGACATCCAGCAGGATCGCATCGAGACGCTGGTGATCGGCGTGGGCGCGGGGGAAGAGGTGTGGTGTCTCGAGTGGGAGTCGCACGAGGGCGCGCCGGAAAAAGACGAGCCGTGGGTGTCCGCGTGGGCCGCGCTGACGGCGCCGCGTGGGGTGCCGCTCTACGGCATTGCCATCGACACGGGCTACCTCGGGCCGACGGCGTGGAAGTGGGTGGATGAGTGGACCGCTCGCCGTGTGGTGAAGCGGGTGATTGGCGTGAAGGGTGAGGACGGGCGGCATCGGCCATGGATCAGGAAGCCGGCGCGGGCGCGGACCCGGCGCGTCCGCAACCCGTGGATTGTGGGCTCGGATACCGCGAAGGACATCCTGGCGCTCCGGCTCCTCAATCCCGTACCGCCCGGCGGTCCCGGCGCCTTCCACTTCGCGGACTCGCTCGATGAGGCGTTCTACGACCAGTTGACGGCGGAGGAGCAGCGCCTCGTGACGGTGCGGGGGCGCCGGGTGCGGGCGTGGCGCCCGGTCTCGAAGGACCGCGCCAACGAGGCGCTGGATCTCACGATCTACGCGCTCGCGGCGATGTACGCATTCGGGCGTGAGTTCGTCGATCGCATCGGGGACCTGGCCGAACAGCGCCGACACCGGGCGACATCGAACGCATCGGAGCCTGATCCCGGCGAATTGGCACCGATCGTGACCGATCCGGACCGATCCGAGCCCAGCAAGCGACCGCGGCGTGGGCGTCGCGGCTGGGCGTTCCGGACCTGACGGCGATGGAACGGCGCGCCGCGATCCACGTCTCCACCGCGATGCTGCGCGTCCGGCTCGACCTGCCCCCGCACCTCACGATCGCGGTGACCGGGCCGGCGCCCCGGCTCGTGGCGCTCGATGGCCTCGACACCTGACGTGATGCCGTACCTCCTCCCCGCCCTCCGTGACGCGACCAACGACCCCCACCTCCGGGGCGCGGCCCTGACCGTCTACACGTGGCTCGTCACCAACCACCTCGACACACAGGAGATGCGGAGCGTGAAGGTGAGCGGGCTCTCGCTCACCTTGCGCATGAAACGGCACACGGTGAGCCGGAGTCTCCGGACGCTGTGTCACCGGGGCTACCTGGAGCGGCGCTACGTGGCGCAGCAGGGCTACGTCTACCGCGCCTACGCGGTGCGCCGCGCTGACCTCGACGAACGCCGCGCGAGCTAGCCGCGCGGCGCCGGCGCTGCCACTCGTGTCCCGTGGGGGCCATAGTCGGGCCGTCTCGGGCGGTTTGCCCGCTACTGCCTCGTTAGCCGGGCTAAGCATCGTGCGGGTGCGCGATGGCACCCGTTCTCCCGGCCGGGGTCCCCGGCACGCTCAGCGCGGGCGACACGCTGACCTTCACGTGGTCGCACGCCGACTACCCCCGCTCCGAGGGGTGGAGCCTGAGCGTCACCCTGGCCGGCGCGTCCACCCTCGCGACCGAGACCGGC
>DASVBS010000050.1 GCA_036375715.1 Longimicrobiaceae bacterium
GGCACCGGCTCGTAGCGGTAGAGCACCCAGAAGGAGATGAGGAAGATCGTCGGGAAGAGGTACCCGTAAATCATCCCCATCCGGTTGCGGAGCTGCAGCCGGAGCGTCGAGACCAGCTGGTGAAGCGCGGGCGTCATGCGGCGCGGGGTGCACGCGAAGCGGTCAGGGGTCCCTGCGCGCGATCTCGGCTTCGATTGCGCGCAAGGACACCTGGAAGTCCGCTGTAGATTCTTTCGGAGTTTCGCCCCCCGCCGACCGCACCGTCAAGCAGGGGCCGTCGGACGAGCCCCCTCCCGCGCGACGGTGGGGCGCACCCCGGCGGGAGGCTCCACCGGCGGCAGGCCGAGGTGGGCACGCGCGGTATTGAGCGCGTCGTCCAGGTTTCCGAAGATGTTCTCCTCGCCCAGCTCATCGAGCAGGTGCGAACGACCGATCGCCACCAGCGGCTGGGCATGGACGTCAGAGAGGATTACCCTCACCCCCTCCCGTCGGCTCCGCTTCACCAGCTCGGCCAGGGCGTGCAGCCCGGTCGAGTCGACCGCGGGCACGTTCCGCATGCGGATGATGAGAGCTCCCGGTCGCCCCTTCACCGGTGACACCCGCTCCTTGAACGTCTCCGCGGCACCGAAGAAAAAGGGACCGTTGATCTCGTAGACCTGCACCTCCGGCGGAATCGCGCGGCGGCGAGCCGCGTCGATGTCGGTCAGGTACGGATCGCCCCGCTCCTCCTGAAACTCACGGCTGACCGCCTGGATGTTGGTCACCTCTGCCATCCGTCGCATGAACAGGAAGGCCGCCAGCACCATTCCCACCTGGATCGCGACCGTCAGGTCCACCGCTACGGTCAACACGAATGTGGTAAGGAGCACCAGCAGGTCGCTACGCGGGGCTCTGAACTCGGCGCGGAAGGACCGCCACTCCGACATGTGGTACGAAACCACGACCAGGATGGCTCCCAGCGTCGCGAAGGGGATGTAGGCGGCGAGCTTTCCGAAGAAGAGCGTGATCAACAGCAGGACGACCGCGTGCACCATGCCGGCAACCGGCGTGCGGCCGCCGTTGTTGATGTTGGTGGCGGTGCGCGCGATGGCGCCGGTGGCAGGGATCCCGCCGAAGAGGGGGCTGGCGATGTTCGCGACCCCCTGCGCCACCAGCTCCATGTTCGAGCGGTGCTTCCCTCCGATCATCCCGTCTGCTACCACTGCCGAGAGGAGCGACTCGATCGCCGCGAGCAGTGCGATGGTGACAGCGGGACCGACCAGGGTGCCGATCGTCGCCAGTTCGATATCCGGAACCGATGGCCGGGGCAGGGAAGCGGAGATGGAGCCGAAGCGGCTGCCGATCGTCTCCACCTCGATTCCCAGCAGCCGGACCAGCGCCGTCGTGACGATCAATGCCACGAACGGAGCGGGGACCTTCCGGCTGACGCGTGGCCAGAGAAGGATGATCGCCAGGGCGAGGGCCGCCACACCCACCGTCGGCCAGTGGACGGTGTGGATGTGCGCGGCGTACGCCTGCCACTTCTCGAAGAACTCAGCGGGCACCTCGCCCATCTGGAGCCCGAGGAGGTCCTTGATCTGGCTGGAGAAGATGATCAGGGCGATCCCTGAGGTGAAGCCGGTCACCACGGGGTAGGGGATGAACTTGATGGCGGCACCCAGACCGGCGACGCCCAGTGCGATCAACATCACCCCGGCCATCATGGTGGCCACGAGCAGGCCGTCGATGCCGTGCTGCTGGATGATTCCGTAGACGATGACGACGAAAGCGCCCGTGGGGCCGCCGATCTGCACCCGGCTGCCGCCCAGGAGAGAGATGAGGAATCCGGCGATGATGGCGGTGTAGAGTCCGCGATCAGGGGTGACGCCGCTGGCGATCGCGAAGGCGATGGCGAGAGGGAGTGCTACGACGCCGACGATGATGCCGGCGGTGGTATCCGCGACCAACTGCTGCCGGTTGTAGCTCCGGAGCGCGGTGAACGACTTCGGGACGAGCACGTGTGCCTCGAAGGTTTATAATGCGAACGCATGAAGCCGGCGTTCGCGGCGCGGCAGAACACCAGCGCGGTGCTGCCGCCGTAATGTCGTAAGGATCGACAGAACGTGGCGGCGTATATAGCGACCACACATGCGCTTGGAAAGTGCCGCCGACGAGCCACTTGCGCCGTCGACGACCCGGGTCCACCATAGAAATCCCCCGGACCCTGGAGAGGAGTACATGACAACAGCTGAGTCGACTGCGTACATGCTCATCTTCCGCGAGACCTCTCCGGAGGTCTACGCGGCGATGAGCGACAGCGACCGCAGGTATTACCTCGATCGCTGGAATGCCTGGTGCGACGAGTTGACCGACGCCGGGCGGATGCTGGCGGGACATCCGCTCGGTGACGCGGGCACCATCGTCACCGGCGCGAAGGGGAAGCGACCCATCGATGGTCCGTTTGCGGAGGCCAAGGAGCTGATCGGCGGGTACTTCCTCGTGACAGCAGCCGATCTGGACGAGGCGACAGCCATCGCCGAGCAATGCCCGCTCCTGCCGTTTGGAATGACCGTGGAGGTGCGACCGGTAGCCGGCGCGTGCCACCTGGCGCGGTCGCTGGGGTGGGAAACGATGCGTGAGCCGGCCGCGAGCTAGTCGCGGCCGGAGTTCATGGCGGTGCTTCAGCGGCGGCGGCCTTCCGGCCACCGCCGCTGAGCGCTTGATGGAGGATGTCATGAACCCACTGACGGGGATGGTGCATAGGTGAGGAGGCGGCGGGCGGCGATCCGGGCGCCGTCAGCAAGGACGGTGGCGGCGAAAGCACGGGCGCGGGCCGTCACTTCCGGCTGAAGGGCGTGTTCGAGTACGTGCGTCAGCGACTCGGTAGTCGGACTACCAGGAGCGTGGGCGGCCCCGATACCGAGGTGCTGGACACGCTCCGCGAAGTAGTGCTGATCGTAGATCTGTGGTATGACCACCTGAGGTGTTCCCGCCCGCGCCGCTGCGGTGGTGGTGCCTGCGCCGCCGTGATGGACGACGGCTGCCACTCGCTCGAACAGCGACTGCAGGTTGACCTCGCCGACGATCAGACAGTCCGGCTGGTCGTCCGGCAAGGAGAGGTCGGCCCAACCGCGCGACACGATCGCACGGCGCCCGAGCGCGCGCGCAGATTCGATCATCGCCCGGCTGAGTCCTGCCGGGGCGTGCATGCTGCCGAAGCCGAAGTAGACCGGTGGTTCACCCGCTCCGAGAAAGGCCTCGAGCTCAGCGGGGAGCGGACGGGCATCCGGCAGAATCCAGGCGCCCGTCTGGAACACGGCCGGGTCCTCCGGGTCGGGCCAGGGTGCCAGCATCGGGTCGGCGGCCAGCCACGGCCTCTCGGTGAGCACATAGCTGCGCACGTCGCTCACCGGGGCCAACCCCAGGGAAGCCCGATGCGGGTTGAGGAGAGAGGCCCACATCGCGTTCCAGCGCTTGGCGTCCTGATCCCAGAGTTGAGCGTATTCGGCGGCGGGCGGGGCGGGCGCATCTCCCAGCGCCCTGAGTACCGGGGGTGCGTGGTGCCTCGAGGGCAACACAACGGGGCAGAATGCTGCGAAGATATAGGGGATGCCGAGTTTTTCCGCGATGGAGGGCGCCGCGATTTGTAATGCCGTGGCGCCCAGGATGAGGTCGCATCCTTCAGCCGCCACCGCGATCGTATCGAACTGTGCGCTGACCGTGCCCTCCATCATCCGGCGACGTTGCTCAGGCGTGGGCACCGCGCTGGAGGCTGGCGCCTTCGCGGCGGAGCGCAACTCGGGTCCGATCGGTACCGCCGGTATGCCGAGGCCCTCGATCCAGTCGCGAAAATCGGGCGGCACGCACATACGCACCTCTTGCTTGAGATCCTTCAACTCGAGCCCCAGCGCGACCAACGGCTGGACGTCGCCACGGGATCCGATGGTCGAGAGCAGCACGCGCATCACAGCCTCCCTTGATGAGAGTGGGCCTTGCAGACGGCGCATAGGATGCATTCACCGCGTGGCCTTGCCGCAAGTCCCGGTGTGCGTTATATGCTGATACAGGACAAGCAAGGTGAGAGCTACAAAAGCGGGTCCGGACGTCTGCGCAGACATCCGGACCCGCTTCGATTTCGCCTGGACTCTCTCGAAGCCCGCGTCTTCTACCAGCGCTGCTCGCCCGCGTCGCGACCTTCGCTTGAATCCGTGAACGACGGCCAGATCGAGAGCGGAGACGGCATGGCGCGGGCCGACCATTCCGGTGATTCGACCGGATCCTCCACTGCGTTGGCGCTCGGCCGTTCGGCCGCAGCGGGAGGCGGGCACCCGGCAGCTTGCTCCGCCGTCCGTGCGTGGTGGGGCTGCCAGCGTCGGCAACTTCCCAGGCGGGAAGACTGTATCTGGTGAAAAACAGGGTAGACTGCCTTCATCGCTACTCTCCCATCAAGGCGGGCTCCGACGCGCCGAATACCGACGGTCACCCTTTACGACGAATGGGGCGGTCAGGATTCGACGTGTCTATCAGCACGTACGATCTCCGCCGGTCCGCCGCTTCAACTCCAACTCACGCGCGGTGCCACTTCGTCAGGTCATGTCGGGCCAAAGGCCCATCAGTGCTGATGTTGCGCCGGGCGCATGGCGTTCGCCATCGGATCGAGCACGCCGTAGGTCCCCATGCGCATGGCGTCGCCGCCCAGGAAGATCTTGAAGCCCGTGCTCACGCTCCAGAAACGATCGTCGCCGAACGCCACGACCGGGTTGAACTCCCCGTTTTCGTGCGTGACCTGGTTGTATTGCACCTCTACGAACGGGCGCGCGGCGAACCGGGGCGAGCCCGTGTCGACTTCGTAGCCCAGCGTATGAATCTGCCAGCGAGAGGCCCCGACCGGGTGCGCGTCGTGATCATAGCGGTAGAAGCCGGTCGTGCCCGCTAGGCCTTCGCGCTCGTACTCGGGGCGGGTGGCGTACTCGAAACGGTAATAGGGCCGGTGCCGTCCAAACCCCAACCGCGCTTCCGCCAGCGTCGACCAGTATCCTTCCCGCCCTTCCGGCTCGCTCCTCGAGCCCTCCACCAGCACGTATACGTTGACGTCTTTGTACCGCCCGTTGTGACGGACCGCAGCATTATAAAGCTCGGTTGCCTCCAAGGTACCGTCGTGTTCCTGCTCGACGTGCGCCCAGCTGGCCGAGACCTCCCACGGGGCCATGAGGCCGCCATCACCGATGCGCTGAGTCAGCCGCGCGCCGAAGGACTCCCCGAAGCCGTCCAGGTTGGAGAGGTCGTGGGCATCGGTCGGCTCGGCGCCCCCGAAGACGCTGGCCTCCAGCGAGAGTCCTGATCGCAACAGGTAGACTCCCGCCACCATCCAGCGCTCCAGGACCTGAGACAGGTGGTGGTTGGTGGGGTATTTCGCCACCGGCCGGCTCATCGGATCCTCGGTGCCGAACGGAACGAATCCCTTGCCGATGGTCAGCGATCCGGCGCCCCCCGGCAGATCCCACCCGTTCAGTGACAGCGTGGCTTCGTGCAGCAGGGTGTGCGGGTGACGCTTGTCGATAAAGCCCTCGCCCCAGCCGCCGAAGGTCAACTCGCCCCCCGGTTGGGTCCACGCCTCGAAGTCCAGTGTGGTACGGAGGACCACAACCTGATCAGGACTCCCCAGGGTCAGCATCGCCGCGGGCTGGGTGGCATAGAGCTCGGTATCGTGAATCGGCAGGTCGGAATTACTTGGGGAGCCGCTGGTTACGATCGGGAAGACCTGCCCCATTGCCCCCACACGCCATCCACGGCCGAGCGGCTGCATCCACATGGCGCGCTCCTCGGGTGCTGCGAGTGCCGCGGGTGCGTTCGCGGTGTCGGCAGCGGGGGGTGCATCGCTCACATGGCCCCGAAGGGTGGAGTCGGGCTCAGCGGCGGGGCGAGGATCGTGCGCGGGGTGTTGGGCCGCCGCCTGCGTGGACCCTGCGCCGAGAAGGCTCGCGCCGAGGGCCAGGAAACGGATGTATCTGATACGCATCTTCGTCAGTCCGAATGCCTCGAGAAGAAGGGACCGCACGGGGCCTGCCGCGCTCCTCGCTCGGCAGGAGGCCGTGCGCGCCCCTCGTTCGATTGCTGTTCTGGGCCCTCGTCCCTGGGCCACTAGGCCACGGCGGCCCGGTATCCCGCTCTTCCGACCGCGGCGATCAGTCGCTCGGCGTCGGTCCGCATCGAGTCGTACTTCACCTTCGCGCGACCCGCCGGGAGATCCACCGTCGCGTCGACCACTCCGTCTACACCGCGCAGTGCCTCCGTAACGTGACGGACGCAATTGTCGCACGACATGCCGGTGATGGTGAGATCGAGGGTCGAGGTGCTCGTCGTCATGGTGCATTTCCTTTCTATGTTGCTTGGCTGAAGGCGCGCCCCGCGCCGCACCGAGAACAAACCATCCGCAGCACGCCGGAAACCGGAGGTACCCTCCGGGGGTATATGCTATAATAGGGGGTGGGGGTATGTCAACCCGGAACGCTGCGGATCTCCGCACCAGCCGAGCTGTGCTGTTGACCTAAGAGCTTAGTTGACAGACCGCCGAGCAGGTGCTACGCTGAACTAAGCACTTAGTTCAACGGAGCGGAGATGACGACGGGACTGGGAGAAAGGGAACTGGACATCATGGTGGCGTTATGGCGCCAGGGGCCGGGCACGGTGGCCGAGGTGCAGGCGCGGCTGCCCATCGAGCTGGCCTACAACACGGTCTCCACGATTCTGCGGAATCTCGAGGCGAAGGGTTACGTCGGTCACACGGCGGAGGGGAGGCTGTTCCACTATCATGCGCTGGTTTCCGAGCAGACGGTGCGCGGCAACGCGCTGTCGCGATTGGTAGACAAGCTGTTTCGTGGGTCGCCATTGGGCGTGGTGACCCACATGGTTGAGAGCCAGGCGCTGTCGCCCGAGGAGCTGCGGGCGCTCGAGGAGTACCTCGACCAGCGCTTGAAGGGACTCCAGTCGGCCAGCGGCGCGAATATGCGGCCAGGCAAGCCGAAGGAGAGGTCGGGGAGGAGAGAAGAATGATCGCGCTCTGGATGGCGTGCTCGCTCCTCGTCGGATCTCTCGTCGCTGCCGCCTGCCTGTTGCTCGAGCGGATCGTTCTCGCCGCACGCCTCCCGACGCGCGCCGTCTGGGTGGGCGGAATGGGAGCGATGCTCGTCGCGACCCTCTGGGCGGCTCCGATCCCGCCGCGCCCATCGGCGGGGGTGGAGATTTCAGCGGTAGCCGCGTCCTCGCCATCGGCGACTGTCCGGGTTGCTTCTGATTTCGGCGGCCCTGCTCGTCGGTGGATGGGTCAGGTGAATCGGCGCATCTCTGTCGTCGGGGAACGGCTTTCAGGCTGGGACCGTCCACTTCTGCTGGCGTGGGCTCTCCTGGCGGCTTTCTTCGCGGGTGTCGTCCTCCACGCTGCGCTCGAGGGGCGGCGACTTCGCCGCGGGCTCCAGGTGCGTCGACTGGCGGGCACCCCGGTTCTGCTGACGCAGGACGTCGGGCCGTCCGCAACGGGGATCGTGAACCCGTTGATTCTCGTCCCGCATTGGGCGCTCGACCTCGACGACGAGCGACTCGCGCTGCTCCTTCGGCACGAGCGCGAACACCTTGCCGCCAGGGATCCTCTTCTCCTGCTGCTGACCCTCATCCCGATCGTGCTGATGCCGTGGCACCTTCCGCTGTGGTGGATGCGGAAGCGCCTGCAGCTCGCGGTCGAGGTCGACTGTGACCGGCGTGTTCTACGGGCTCATCCCGATGTCCGGCGCTACGCCGAGCTGCTCCTGCACCTCGTGGAGCGGGCCCCGATGCTTTCCCGCGCCAGTGTTCCCGTCGCCACTGCGGTCGCTCCCCTGCGTCCGCGTCCCTCTCACCTTGCCCGGAGGATCACCGCCATGACCGAACCCCAACGGCCCCGCCTGCTGCTCCGCACAATCCCGGCGATGCTGGGGCTCGTAGCCCTCGCTGCGCTCCTGCCGATCCTTCCGCGCCCGGCGGACGCCGCTGCACAAGCAGCACGGGACCAGCGCGCAATCGTTCGGCTGACCAAGGTAGGTGTGAGCGTCTCGTCCCTACCGATGGATATCGTAATCTATACGACCGGTGCGGCGCGGGTGGGGATCGGCATCGACGAGCCAACCCTTCTGACGGATACGCTTCGGCTGGACAGGTTGCCCGCGATCACCGCGGACGTGACCGAGGGCGAGGTGCACGTCGAGATCAGAAGCCCCGGTCAGATCAGCCTGGGCGGAGAGGTGAGTGGTGGCCCGGCCCGCGAGGTATCGGCCAGCGGGCGGCACATCGTGATCATGAAGGGTGCGGTGGGTATCCGGGGCGCACTGTGACCGCTACCGCAGCAGATCCTTCGCGATCGTCTGCAGCTGCATGTTGCTGGTCCCCTCGTAGATCGTCCCGATCTTCGCGTCGCGGTAGAATTTCTCCACCGGGTACTCGCGGGTGAAGCCGTAGCCGCCGTGCAGGTCGATGCAGGCAGAGGTGATCCGCTGCGCGACCTCGGAGCTATAGAGCTTGGCCATCGCGGCCTCGCGCAGGAAGGGTAGCCCCGCGTCCTTCAGACGCGCGGCGTTGTAGACCATCAGCCGCGCCGCCTCGAGCTCGGTGGCCAGCTGCGCCAGCTGGAACTGCACTGCCTGGAATTCGGCGATCGGTTTGCCGAACTGCTCTCTCTCTCTCACGTACCGCAGGGTCGCCTCGAGCGCACCGGCGCTCAGCCCGATCATCTGGGCGCCGATGCCGATGCGGCCCTCGTTCAGCGTCTCGATGGCGGTGCGGTACCCCTTCCCCACCTCTCCCAGCACGTTCTCCCGCGGGACAAAGACGTCCTCCAGGATCAGCTCGCACGTCGAGGAGGCCCGGATGCCGAGCTTGTCCTCCTTCTTGCCGATGCTGAACCCCTCGAACTCCCGCTCGACGATGAACGCCGTGATCCCCCGGTAGCCGGCCGACGGGTCGACGTTGGCGAAGATCACGTAGATCGAAGCCTCGGCCCCGTTGGTGATCCAGAGCTTTCTACCGGTCAGGCGGTAGCCTCCATCCGCTTCGACCGCCCGCGTCGCGAGCGCGAAGGCGTCGGATCCCGATCCCGCCTCCGACAACGCGTAGGCGCCGACCTTCTCGGAGGCGAGCTGCGGGAGATAGCGCCCCTTCAGGTCGTCCGAGCCCCAGCGCAGCAGGGCGTTGTTGACCAGGGTGTTCTGCACGTCCACGAACACGCCTACGCTCGCGTCCACGCGCGACAGCTCCTCGACCACCACCACCGCGGTGAAGAAGGAGCTACCCAGCCCCCCATATTCCTCGGGAATTTCGATCCCCATCAGGCCGAGCTCGAAGAAGCCCGGGATCAACTCGGGGTCAATCGCCTGCGCCTCGTCCATCGCGCGGACCCGCGGCGCCACCTGCTCGCTCGCGAACTCCCGCACCGCGTCGCGGATCATCTGTTCGTCTTCGCTGAGCACCGTCAGCGGTGCGCCCGCGCTCGAGAGCTCGGGACCGGACATCGCAGTTCTCCGTTGATCAATCGTGGACGAGGTCCTCGACACCGGGAAGGAAGCGGCAAGGCGTGGGCCGTTCCCGCGACGGTTTTGCCTCCGCTCAGAGCCCGATCAGCTTCAGGAGGCGAGCCAGGAGGGGAAGAAGACGGCCGAGAAGACGGGTGACCAGCCAGACTACCACCGTCTTCAGCAGGTATCGCAGTACGATCATGAGATCAGGGGCCAGGGGGAAAGACTCGACCTGCTGGCCGTACGCCGCGCCCGGCCGCGGGGTTTCACCCGCGCCTGCGGATCAACCCGGCGCCAGCGCACCGGTTGTGCTGTTCAGAGGGCGCAACGCCTCCAGGTACTGCTCCACCACCACCTCCCAGGAGAAACGACTCAGGGTCGCCTGCACGGACGATCGGGATGCGGCTTCGAGCCTGCCGGGATTGTGACGGAAGCTCTCGATCGCGCGGGCGAACGCGTCCGCATCGCCCGCGGGGAGGAGCATGCCGTTCTCCCCATCGCGAACGACGTCGCGGATTCCCTCGAGGTCGGCAGCGAGGATGGGAAGGCCACAAAGCCCGGCCTCCAGCATCACCACTCCGAATCCCTCCATGTCGCCAGGCACGGGAATGTTCGGCATCACGAACAGATCCGCCCCACGGAAGAGGGTGAGAAGCATCTCCTCCGAGATCCGGCCGAGCACCCGCACGCGGTCCCGGAGATTGCGATGCCGCACGATCTCCTGGATTCGCGGAGTCATCGGACCGGAGCCGCCCAGCAGATAGACGACGTCCTCGGGAAGGCGCGGCATGACGTGCTCGACGAACCAGTGGAAGCCCTTGCGCTCCTGGTGTCGTCCCACGCTGCAGAGCAGGAGCGCCCCTTCGGGGATCGGAGCCCCACCTACTAGCTTGAGCGCAGCGAGCAGCTCCGCCCTCGTCGCGGAGCGGTTCTCGACCGGCGGAAACCGCGAGGGATCCACTCCGCACGGCACGATCCGCAGCTTCTCGGGGGCGAGCCCACGGGACAGACACTCCTCCGCGGTCGCACGGCTGATGGGGAGGACCAGATCCAACGCCGAAAAGATGCGCGGGACCAGCCGCTGGTAGGCCGGGTTGGGCAGGGTGACGTCTCGTCCGACGGGCGTGGCGGCGAGCTTCACCCGTGTGCCTCTGAGGCGTGGCTTGAGGAGCGGAGCCAGTGCCGCCGTGACCATCGAGGAGAAGAGCACGACGTCGACGGCTGCGCTTCGCACGATGCGTGGAATTTCCCAGAGCAGGCGCAGGAGGAAAGGCCCGGTGCGTAGCTCGGTCCAGCGGGAGGAGCTGCGCAGCACGAGCGAGGTCAGCTCCACATCCGGGTGAGAGGCGAGGGCGATCTCCTGCTCCACCGCCAGGCGCTGCATCCCCCCGACGTTGGAGAGCGGCTCCCCCTCGAGCGGAAAGGTGTGGCTGACGAAGAGAATCCTCATCCTACGAGGCAGCGCTCCCGGCTCCGGTGGGCAGGGAAGCGGGGGCGAGTCGCTCCGGATCCGAAGGTCGCCCCGCGTCAGCGCCGCGCTCGGCGTGTGTGCTCTCCCGTGGCGAGGCGAGCTCCACCTCGACCGCGTTGTCGTAGAAGCGCGCCCCACCTCCCAGATCGCTCTCCGCTAGAGAGGTGGTGTTGTTTACCGTCTTCCCCTCAGGAGAGTAGCGTGCCCAACGAACGCCGAACGAGGCCGCGACTCCTCGGCGCACCTCGACGGTCACCCGCGCCAGGGCGGTGAAGCTGCCCCGCGCGTTGTGCACGCGCACTTCGTCGCCGGTCCGGATCGCGCGCGCGGCGGCGTCGTCCGGATGCAGCCACACGCGCGGCGGACCGGCGGCTTTGCGGAGTGCCGGCACGTTCGCGAAGGTCGAGTTCAGGAACTGGTGCTCGGGTGGCGAGATCAGCATCAGCGGATAGGGCTCGCCCTCGCCGTCACTCTCATCCGCGGCGCGCAGCTCGGCAGGCGGCACGTAGGTAGGCAGCGGATCGAGGCCGAAGGCCGCGAGCTCAGGAGCTTCGAACTGGATCTTCCCCGTGGGAGTGTTGAAGCGGGCGGGATCTCTGAAGGGCGCGAAGGGCTGATCGACCCGCATGCGGACCCACCCGTCTTTCAGCAGCCGGTCCAGGGTGATGCCCTCGAACGCGAGATGGGTCGTGTCCAGCGCCTGGCGGATGAGCTCCAGATCGTCGTCCCGGAAGGCGGGATCGTTGAGCCCCATGCGCGCGGCCAGGCGGCGGAAGATCTCGCTGTTGGGCAGACATTCGCCGATCGGCTGGATGGCGGGCCGGTTCAGGGTGAGATAGACGTGCCCGTACGATGTGTGCAGATCCCAGTGCTCCAACTGGGTGGTCGCGGGCAGCACCCAGTCCGCGTAGTCGGCGGTGTCGGTCTGGAAGTGCTCGAGCACGACCGTGAAGAGGTCCTCCCGCCTCAGCCCCTCGCAGACCCTCCCGCGCTCGGGGGCCACCGCGCCTGGATTGGAGTTGTACACGACCAGCGCCTTCACTGGAGGTCCGCCCACTCCCGCATCCGGCAGGGTGAGTGCCTCGCCCAGGCGGATCATGTTGATCGTGCGCGTGCCCGGAGGGATCCAGTCCGGTCTCTCCAGCTTCGCCGCCGCGATCCCCCGGAACGCGCCTGAGGTCGACAGCGTCGCGCCACCGCCGACGTCTCGCCACGCCCCCGTGAGCGCCGGCAGGAGCGAGACCGCACGGACAGCGCTCCCACCGCCCGCGTGACGCTGCATTCCGTAGTTCAGGCGGATGAAGGTGGGTCGGGTCTGAGCGTACTCCCGCGCCAGCGAAACTACGCTATCGGCATCCAGACCGGTGACCCGCGCAGTCTCGACGGGCGTCCAGCCGCTAACGTGGTCCGCGAGCCGCTCCCACCCGTGCGCGTATCGCTCCAGGTAGTCACGGTCTTCCAGTCCTTCCGCGAGGATGACGTGCATCATCCCCAGGGCGAGCGCGGCGTCGGTGCCGGGGCGGATGGGCAGGTGCAGGTCGCACTGCGCGGCCGTACGGGTGCGGATGGGGTCGATAGCGATCAGGCGTGCCCCCCGCTCGCGCGCCCGGCGCAGCGCCGGCCACAGGTGCGGGTTCGAGGTCAGCGTGTTCGTCCCCCAGAGCAGGATCAACCGAGCGTGCTCGGCCTCCTCCGGGGTGGGTCCAACGCGGTCTCCGTAGGTGTGGCGCCAACCCTCGGTGCCCGCAGCCGCGCAGATAGTCCGCGCCAGTAAGCTGGCCCCCAGTCGGTGGAAGAAGCGTCGGTCCATCGACGACCCCTGCACCAGCCCCATCGTCCCCGCATAGGAGTAGGGAAGGATCGCCTGGGGACCAAAGCGGTCGATCACCTCGCCCAGTCGCCGGGCGATGTCGTCCAGCGCTTCATCCCAGCTCGCGGGCTCGAAGCGGCCCTCTCCCTTCGGTCCAACCCGTCGCAGCGGTCGCGTGAGCCTATCCGGGTGGTAGGTCCGCTCGAGGTAGCGGTTGACCTTGGCGCAGAGGAAGCCCTGGGTTACGGGATGTGCAGGGTCTCCCCGCACGTCTACCGCGCGCCCGTCTTCGACCCGCACCAGCATGGCGCAGGTGTCGGGACAGTCGTGGGGACATGCGCTGCGAACAACGCCGTTCTTCAGCAGGGGAAGAGCGCTCATGAGGTGGAAACTAAGGCATCGACCTGCAGACGAAAGTGGGGGCCCGCCGGCGCGAGCTTGCAAACCGAACGGGACCCCCTGTACCGCCGAGGCCTGCCCCGGTGATCAGAGACGTGCCTCGGCGAGGCTAGATGTGCCTCAGCGAATCGAGGCCTGCCTCAGCGGACCGGCGTGTTGATCCCCGCGACCAGCCGGAAGGGCTCCAGGTCTTCCACCGAGCTCCAGCGGGCTTCCGCGAAGGGGCGCACCCTGGTGGAGAGTAGCCGGCCGCCCTCGAGGCCGACGAACAGGTTGTAGCCCGCTTCCACCTCCCGCTCGTCGTCGGCGTCGAAGTCGGCCCGCAAGAAGGCCGCGCCGGCCCCACCGTAGAAGCCACCGAGCTCGTCGGGTCGGACGACCAGGTCCGCGTTGAGCTGCCAGGAAGTTCCCTCGTCCTCCTCCGCGAAGAACACGTCTCCGCTGGGGACCACCAGCAGCTGGCGAACCAACGGAATCCGGAGCTGGGCACCGGCGGAGCCCACCTCGGCGTCGAAGTCGTAGCCGCCCCGGACTCCAAACTCGACCGGCGCTTCCCCTCGGCCGGAGCGTTCCGGCTCCCGGATTCGCCGTCGCCACTGCGCCTCCAGGAGATCCGCTCCCATGACCAGCATCAACGCCAGACAGAAGATCGCTCGCATCGCATTACCCTCGTTTCCGGATCAGAAGAGCCGCCCCGTCGGCCTTCAGGCCGCCGGGGCGCGTGAGCGAGGGATCGACCTATTCTAAGTTTGTGCCAATGTTATACTTAACCGCTATCACAGGCAGATTGGTGGGTGCCAGCAGGTCGCTCCCTCTTTTTCTGATGCCGTCGCCGACCTCAAGGTTTCCCGTTAGAGTCTCCGACGGTTGTTCGCCGGGTTGATGTCCAACAGGACCTCTTCCGGATCGACCACCACCGCCTGAGGGCGGGACGGCGTGATTACCTCGACCGTCTGCTCTCGCTCCCTGCCGGTGAGATCCACCCGCTCGCCATCCACGGCGACCTCGACCGGCATCCACGCCTCGCCCTCCCGCCGGATGGTCGCCACCGTCCGCCAGCGTCCATCGCTCGTCCGCTCCGTGCGCGCGTTCGCGACCGCGAAATCCAGCGTGGCGGTGGTGTGCACCCACTGGTCGAAGAACCAGTCGTAGCTCTTGCCGGTCACCTCATCTACCACCTCCCGGAGGTCCTGCTCGCTGACGTGGCTGAGGGCATTGCGACGGAAGTACTCGCGCAGGATCTCGCGCATGATGTCATCACCCACGAGCTCCCGCAGCATCCGCAACACGAGTGATGGCTTCGTATAGGTCATCTGCGAGTAGATCTCGGGATCAGCGAATTCCGCCCCGGGGGTGGCGATGGGTTGCGTCCGTCCCATTGCCTCCAGCTGACGAATGGCGTGCATAGAGGGTTGCCAGGTGTCCGCCCCTCCTTCCTCGGCTGCCCAGCCGTCGATGAACGACTGAAATCCCTCGTCCAGCCATCCCTCGCGCCACTCGTTGTTCGCGAGCATTCCGTGCAGGTACTGGTGACCGACCTCGTGGATGATCAGGCCCTGGCTGGCGGAGCCGTTCATGACCAGCATGGGGAACTCGGTGCCCCCACCCTCGATCCGATGGAGGTTGGTGAGCTGCGGCCAGAGGTAGGGGCCCCAGAGCTCCTGTAGCCAGACGAGTGCATCCTGGGTGCGTCGCACCGCCACGCCCTCGTCCCAGGCCGTGTCTTCCGGTAGGTAGAGGACCCGAATGGCGATCTCCTCCGCACCGGATCCGCCCAGGCGTGGCACCGTGCCCTGCTCGAACCGGTAGTTCGGATCGATGCTCCAGGCGAAATGGTGCACGTCCTGCGCGCGCCAACGGACGCGCTTCCGACCCTGCGCCGGCTCTCCGGAGAGAAGCCCCAGCGGTTCGGCTGGCTTTTCGGGGTAGGTGTCGCGCAGGTAGAGAACCTCTCCCGTTCCGGGGACCGCGGCTTGCTCCCAACCCGGGTCGCCCTCTACCGGTACCCCGGTGGCCCCGAACACCTGGTCGTCCTGCACTTCCAGGGTCACGTCGTACGAGGCGAACTCTCCGTAGAACTCACCCTGTGGCAGGAGCGGCTGCGTCTGCCACTTACCGTCTTCGTAGACCGCGATGCGAGGATACCACTGGGCCCAGTCGTAGTGACGCCCGCGTCGACCCTGGCGGCGCGGGATCACGGAGAGACGCGCCTGCCAGTCGAGCCGAACCTCAACGCTGTCACCCGGTCGTAGCGGCGACGGCAGGGGGATCCCGACCACCGTCGAATCGGGGGCGCCGGGGTAGGCGGGACTCACCGCCTGGCCGCCCACCGTCACGCCGGTGAACCGCTCGAACGCGTGGTCATCGGGGCCGAGGTCCTGGAACCTGCGCTCGCCGTACTCAAGCTCGCGACGGGCCCAGGCACTGTTCGGCCGGAAGGCGTTGAGGTGTTGGTGGAACCAGAGGGTGTCGATGGACGATTCCGACCGGTTCACGTACTTCACGCGGGCGCGACCGGTGAGCACGTGCGTCGATTCGTCGAGACTCGCCTCGATCCGGTAATCAACGAGCGGGGCCGAGGGTGCGGTGTCGGCCTGTGGGGCGAGACCCGCCGCGAACAGCAGGAGAGCGAGCATCATCGAGTGAGTCCGGTTCGCGTTAAAGGCGTAAATGGACGGCGCTCGTGGCCAGGGCAGACGACCCGAGGACTCTCGCCTGCGCCCGCCGCCGATCCTACTTTGCCGCGTCTCGCACGCGTACCCGATCTCCAACCGGGAGGTCCGTTGTCTGTTCTCGTCTACCTTGTGATCGGTCTGGGAGCGGGTGTGCTCTCCGGCCTCTTCGGGGTTGGCGGTGGCGTCCTCATCGTCCCCGCTCTGATCCTGTTCGTGGGGCTCAGCACCCACGCTGCTGTCGGCACGTCGCTGGGAGCTCTCCTGCTACCCGTCGGAATCCTCGGTGCCATCGCCTACTATCGAAGCGGTAACCTCGATCTCCAGGCCTCGCTGCTGATCGCCGTCGGGCTGTTCATCGGCGCCCACTTCGGCGCGCGTATCGCGCTCAGCCTCTCTCCCGTCAACCTCACGCGGGCGTTCGCCGTCTTCCTCGTCCTGGTCGCGGTGCGGATGTGGGTCGGAACGCTCGGGCGCTGAGCTCGCTCCTGTCTTCAGGCCGCAGGGCCGGTAGAGGCCGGCGCATCCTGGAGGAGCTCGGAGATGCGGAACAGCGACAGCACAGGATAGCCGCGGGCCTCGATGGCCTCGCGCCCGCCCGCTTCCCGGTCGATGATGGTGAGCACACCGACCACTGTCCCACCCTCTGCCTCCACCGCGTCACACGCCTGCAGGGCGCTTCCACCACTGGTAATCACGTCCTCGATGACCAGGGCGCGCTGCCCCGCCGCGAAATTGCCCTCGATCCGCTTGCCTGTGCCGTGATCCTTGGGCTGCTTGCGCACGGTGAAGGCATCGATGGGATCCCCGCGAAGCCAACTCTCGTGGGCGATGGCGTAGGCGACCGGATCGGCACCCATGGTGAGGCCTCCCACCACGTCGGGGCGCAGGTCGGTTGAGCTCAACAGCTCGAACGCGAGCGCGCCGATGAGTGCCTGCCCCTCGGCGGAGGTAGCGGTGACGCGACAGTCGACGTAGTAGCTGCTGCGAGCCCCCGAGGCGAGGATGAAGTCGCCCCGTTGCACGGAGCGTTCGAGCAGGAGCTGCTTGAGTCGTTCGCGCTGGGTCATATCGGTAGCGTCTTCTTTGGCGTCAGGTACGGAGAGACCCCGCGGATCGCGCCGCGCGCCGGGGGTGGTGGGGGAGGCAAGCTACCGGCTCAGCCATCCTCCAGCCACTCCTCGACCGACGCCGGTCCCACTTCGTTGTCGAGCTTTGCGAGGATTGCCCCGGCCTCCCGCCGCGGGTCGTGGCCGGCTTCGTACTCGAGGAATTCGAGTCGCTCCGCGGGGTCGTGCGGTGAGGCGAAGCGCCACGCATGAGCTCCGGAACTCTCCGCCCGCTCCTTCAGCTCAGTCCAGAGGGAGCGGTACTCCGGCTCGCGTTCCGGATCCACCCGGCGGCGGAGGCATAGCAGACGTCTATCCACCCTCGGACTCATACGTTCTCCCCGAGAGTCAGGCGGGACTGCGTTTGCGGCGCTCTACGCCGCCCGGCGGCTCCGACCGACGCCGACGCCGGTCGCGCGAGAGCACCTGCCTGAGCACATAGACCCCGATGCGGGTGAGGGGCGAGGGCCGATACCGCGCCGACGCCCGTTGCGCGGTCCGGACGAGCGGTTCGACCTCCGCGAAGGAGGCCCTCCGATTCCTGACCGCAAATGCGATGCGCTGTACCTGCGCGAGCAGCTCGCTGGATGATGCCGTGCCGAGCTCTCCGTGGATGCGCTCGGTTGCTGACAGGGCGCGGGAGATCAGCGCGTCGACTCGCGAGAGGGCCTGTGCCGGGGGCTCGTCCGCACTCCGCGCCGCCTCGTATTCGGTGGCTACTTCCTCGAGCAGCTCATGCAACGCGACCGCCCACGTAGCGACCTCACGACGCTCCGCCTGGCCCATTCCTCGCTCTACGGTACGGAGCATGGCCTTCTGGAACCGGATGGTCGCCTCCACGATCCCCGCGTCGTCCTCCGGGATCTGCGCCAGGAAGTCCACGATCGCATCGTAGGTGCGCGCCGCCGCCACCGCATCGAGCGCGTCGATCTCGTCCACCAGATCGCTCACGCGGGTGATCAGGCCTTCGCGAAACTCGTCGAGGGAGGGGGACCGCGTCTGGAGCAGGTATCCTACCTCGGCATCGACGAGTGTCTGAAGTACGAGCAGTTTCGCGAAGGTGTCTGCTTTCATTACAGTTGCGACGGGCGGGAAGCGTGTCGGTAAACCTCTCCCTGGCATGGAATGGCGTCAAGAGCGTGTCCGCTTTGGAGATGCGCGTAGTCTCGGCATTCTGGCCGTCCCCGCCCTCTCCTGCTGGTCGGTCCGCCTCCCCTCGCCCTGGTGTTCGCCGCTGGCTTGGACGGGCCGTGCTCGTGCTGGTAGCCCTGCTCTTCTCACTTCCGCTCGCGAGCGACCTGCAGGCTCAGGAGACCGGTGTCCTGATGGGTCGGGTCATCGACTCCGAGGGCGCCCCCATCGCCAGCGCGAGCATCCGCGTGGGTGGCTCGGTCGCGCTCAGCGATCAGGATGGTTACTACCGCGTCTCCGCCCTACCAGCCGGTGTGCACCGGGTCGTCGCGGAGCGACTCGGCTACGAGCGAACCGTGGCATCCGTCTCCCTGGCGCCGGGAGCTACTGCTCGCCTCGACCTGGTGATGCAGACCGAGACCGTGGAGCTCGAGGGGGTGGTGGTCGATGCCATCCACGAGGCAAACCGGGAACGCGCGCGCTTCGAGACGGACGCGGGCGTGACCGCGCGAGTGATCGGGGGTGAGGAGCTGAAGGCCCTCCCCGGATTAGGCGAGGCAGACGTCATGCGAGCGGTGGAGGTGCTCCCCGGGGTCGTATCCACCTCCGATTTCTCCAGCGCGTTCAATGTTCGCGGTGGGTCCGCCGACCAGAACCTGATCCTGCTCGACGGCTTTCCCATCTTCAATCCGTTCCACCTCGGGGGCCTCTTCAGTGTCTTCAACTCGGACGCGATTGCCCGCGCCGAATTGCTGGCGGGTGGGTTCGGCGCTGCCTACGGCGGGCGCGTTTCGTCAGTGCTCTCGGTGGAGACGCGCAGCGCCGGGGTGGAGGGACTCGAGGTCGAAGGCGGGATCTCGATGCTGGCGACCCGCGTGCAGCTGCGGTCCCGCCTACCGGATCGGGCGGCGCAGAGGCTGGGGGTGAAGAGCGGGGGCTGGATCGTCTCGGGACGTCGCTCCTACTTCGACCAGATCCTCAAGCCAGTAGTCGACTTCCCCTACTTCCTTACCGATTTTCAGGGTTCCGGTCACCTCGAGCTGGCGGGTGGGGGTACGATCAACCTGGTCGCCTACGGCGGCGCGGACGTGCTCGACCTATCCGACTTCGACCTTCCCGGCGACGATTCGACCGCTGTGCTGCGGGTGCGCTGGAACTGGGGGAATCGGCTGGTCGGGGTGCGCTGGCGCCAACCGCTGTCGCACGGGTGGTCGTCCGATGCGCGCATCGGTTACTCGCGGTTCGCCGACCAGCTCGGCTTCGTCGACTTCGAGGGGGCAGAGTTCATCAGCCGGGTCGCGCAGGTCTCTGCCAGCCTCGGCCTCTCCCGGCCCTTTGCGGGCGGGGGCGCAATCCAGCTCGGTGCCTCGGCGGAGCGTCTGGCGTACGACAACCTGGCACAGGCCGGGGGGACCCCGTTCTACGCCGCGTCGGATCACGGCATCCTCGGAGCCGCGTACGCGGCACTTTCACTCCAGCCGGGAGATCGCTGGCTGGTCGAGCCGGGGGTGCGCCTCGACGTGTGGAATGCCACCGGCGACAACTACGTCGTCCTCTCCCCCCGTTTCGCGGTGAAGCGCTTCCTTGATGCAGACCGCGAGGCGGCGGTGAAGCTGGCAATGGGTAGATACTCCCAGTTCCTCCATTCCCTTCGCGACGAATCCCTGCCCGTGTCCAACGACACCTGGATCGTGGCCGGAAGGGGAGCGCCGGTCCTGATCTCCGATCAGATCCAGGCCGGCGTGGAGAAATACTGGGGCGACGACTGGTCTGCTTCGCTGGAAGCCTATTACCGCGACTTCGACGGTGTCGTCGAGTTCAACCTGGCGGACGATCCGAACGTACCCTACGACGACGTGCTCGCGGGCTCAGGGCGATCCGCCGGAGTGGACCTGCTCGTCCGCAAGAACAGCGGATCGCTCACGGGGTGGGCGACCATCTCCTATCTGCGTGCCGAGCGCACGCTCCCCGACCCCATGGCCGAGGGTTGGGAGGACGTCCCGCCGGAGGTGACCTTCCCCCCCGTTTTCGACCGCCGCATCGACGTGGACCTGGTCCTCCGTTACCTGGCGCCTCACGGTCTCGAGCTCGGCGCGCGCTGGAACTACGGCTCCCCGCTGCCCTACACCCGGCCCGTCGCCCAGTACTACGCCTGGCGGTATTCGCCCCTGCGCCGCCAGTACGAGCCGCTGGATCAGCCGGGAGACGGTCCTCCCCTCTTCGTTCGCCTGGGGGATCGCAATGCCGAACGGTATCCCCCGTACCACCGGCTCGATCTGACCGTGAGACGGACCTTCGAGCGGCGCTGGGGGAGCTGGACGCCGTACTTGCAGATCCTCAACGCCTACAATCGGCGAAATGTGCTGTGGTACTACTTCAACTACGACGAATCCCCGCCCACGCGTTCCGGTCTGAGTATGTTCCCGATCCTCCCTGCCGTAGGGGTGGAGATGTCGTTCTGAGGCGCGGCTGGAAGAGCGGCGCGCCCACCTCGCCTCAGCGCGAGATGAACAGCGGCAAGGGGACGTGCTTGTCGTCGACGCGCACCGTTCGACGTCGGCCGGCGCCTGCCTCGAGGTACTCGATCCCCTCGTTCGCGAGGAAGAGATGGGGTCCCATGGTGGATTCCTTCAGGTACCCGATCCAGCTGAGGTAGTTGACGAGGCGGGAGGTTTCCTCTTCGTCGAAGCCGAGCTCCGCGCCGAGGCGGGCGGGATTCACGGGTCGTCCGGGGCAGGAGCCCGTCACGGCATACGCGTGCTGCAGCAGGATGAAGCTGTCGCGCTCGAGCCGCTGGACTTCCGGCCCGGGGAGATTGCGCCGGTTTCCGCCGGGCTCCCCTTCGTACCGTTGGTCTCGTCTCGATGGGACGTTCATTCTGCCAGTAGGGGTCTCATGCGGATGGGCCGCCAGGGATGCTCCGCTCGTATCAGGAGCGGCTTTCGCTGGCGGCCCGGCTGACCTGACGGAAGCTATCCGTGGTGGTCTCGTGGCTCTGTGCCCCCGTCTTTCGACGGGTTTGCTCTGATCAGCGTCACCTGGTGGCCCGCCCCGATCCCGGGGCGACGCTGCCAATGACGCCGCAAGATGTATTCCTGAAAGGACTTATGATGATGAAGGGGATGCCTGGCGGATGGTTTGCCAATAGAGCCATCGGCTGGGCGGGGCTGGCCATCGCCGGGATGCTCGCCTCCGGGTGCAACCTCGGAGAGGTCACTGCGGCGCAGGGTGGCGACGTGCTGGTGGTGGAGGCCCAACTGGAGGCGAACTCCCGCGAACGGCAGTATGTGCTCCTGCACCGCTCCTTGCAGAATGGGGAGGTGCGGCCGGAGCCCGGCGCCACCGTGACCGTGACCGGTCCGGACGGCGTGCCGGTAGAGTTCACGGAGCTCCCGTCCGGCGTGTGTGCCGAGCTTCCGCGCCCCGGGCTGGAGGAAGAGGAGATCCCGATCCGGGTCAGCTGCTATGCCACCGGGCTCGAGAAAGAGCTCTTCGTGCTGCCAGGTGAAACCTATGAGCTGGAGGTAGTGAGCCGTTCGGGGGAGCGGATCCGCGGCCGCACCACCGTTCCTGGCGATTTCGCGGGCCGGCGGCCCAGCCTTCCGCCGAATTCCGCCTTGAGCTCCTGCTGGCTTGCCCCACGAACGAACATCGAGCTCATGTGGAGCCAGTCCGAAGGGGCGTGGAGCTATCTCGCCAACCTCGAGATCGTGGGCCTCGCGAACGCCCTGCAAGGCAGCGGATTCGAGGTGCCGGATCCGCTGGAGCTCACCGGCCTCTCCATCTCCCAGACCGATACCACGCTCGTCCTCCCACGCGAGTTCGGCCTCTTCGAATTGACCAACGTGGACCAGGACGTCATCGCTTACCTCCAGGATGGCTTCCCGGCGGGGGTCAGCCTTCGCCTCCGCGTATCGGCGCTCGATCGGAACTACGTCAACGCCATTCGCGGGGGAACGTTCAATCCCTCCGGTGCCATCCGGATCTCGAGCGTGGTCGGCGATGGCATCGGGGTCTTTGGATCCTACGTGCCGCGGGACCTCTTCGTCGTGGTCGAGGAAGAGGCCCCGCTACCCCCCTGTTGAGCCCCGCGGTCGGGCTCAGCCGCCGATGGCGAAGACCAGCGTCACGTTGGCGCGAACGGTCTGCTCGCCGGGCTGAATCGGCGTGGCGAACCCCTGCGCCGCCTCCACGGTCACATCGCGCGCCATCATCACGGGCAGAGGCCGGACCGGAGCGCTCGAGGTCGTGGCATAGAGCAACTCTCCCAGCGGAACGCCCAGGGCCTGGGCCAGCGTCTGCGCCGACGCCCTCGCCTTCTCCACCGCCTCGCGCAGTGCCTCCGCTTCCGCGGCGCTCGGATCACTCAGCCCGAAGGTGATGCCGTCCACGCGGTTGGCGCCCGCCTCCAGCGCCGCGTCGATGAGCTGTCCGATCCGCTCCAGGTCGGTGGTTTCGAAGGTCACCTGGTTGTTCACCCGGTACCCCCGAATCCGCGGCTCGGCAGCCTGGGGATCGTGCTGGTAGTCCGGATACACGGAGAAGTTGCTGGTCTCGATCTCCTCCCGGGGAATGCCCGCGGCCACCAGGGCGGCAATGACCCGCTCCATCGTTTCCGCGTTCAGCTGGGCGGCCTCCTGGGAGGTGGTGGCCGAGGTCTCCACCGCGAAGTGCAGCGTCGCCTGGTCGGCGCCGACCTGAACCTCCCCCATGCCGGTCACCTCGATCCCGCGCTGGCCTCCGATCGTCATGGTTTCCTGGGCGCTTGCACCCGCGCAGCCGGCGGCGAGAAAGGTGAGCACCAGCAGCGCGCAGCGACGTATAGCGAATAGGTGAGTCATCGATCGCGTCTCCGAAAATGGTGTGTTCGGGCGAGTCGCCCGCCTTCCGCACTGTAGGACGCCCAAGGCCGCAAGATGTACACACCCAGCCTACGGGCCGCGCCGTGGCTGCGGCTGCGGAGTCGGAGAGGGTAGCTACTTCCGTGGTGAGGACGGCTTTTCCCCGGGTGAAGCTGGCGGTGGGGAGATCTCCGGCGTCGGTGCGGGTCAGACCTCGACGACGCCCGGGTGCGCGGCCAGCCGCCGCTTCACGAGGTCGCGGAACGCGTTGAAGCGCTCGTCGTCCAGTACCGGTGTGGCGGGCCCGACCGGCAGCTCCTCGTCGAGCTCGACCCAGGAGACGCATCCTTCGTAGCCCAGCGTGTTGGGGATGACGTGCGGCGCGTTGCGGCGGTAGACCCGCAGCAGGAGGGCGTGCACGTAGGGGCGGTAACGATAGTGGAAGCGATTCTCGATCGTGTCGGGGGTGAGCGCCTGCAGATCGGTGAGGGCGAGGGCGGCGTCGAGGTTCTCGATGCGAAAGGCGTCGGTCACCTCCGCGAAAAGCTCGAGGCGTACGAAAGCTCCCCCCGGGTCGGCCGCCTCCGCGGCGTCGAGGGCCCAGGCGAGCTCGGAGCGAAGCTCCAGCGGATTCTGGTGGTACAGGGTGGGGAAGATCCAGAACTGCCGGTGCTCCATCTCAAAGTCGTCACGTCGCTCCCAGAGGCCGCCCTTGCGCACGAGAACCGCGATCTCGCCGGCGGCGAGCGCCTGCTCGATCGCGCCCCACTCCTTCAGGGCCTGTGCGCTTGCCTCTTCCACCTTCACTCCGCGGTGAAAGGAAGCTCGGTCACCCGTGCCTCGCCGCCGTCCGATGCCCCCACTCTCACCCGCTCCCCCGGCGTGAGCTCCCGCCTCACGAATCCGAGGGCGACGGGAGCGCCCACGCGAGGGGATTCGGCTGCACTCGTGATCCAGCCGATGTCCTTGCCGGTTTCCGGGTGAAACAGACGGTCGCCCGGAGAGAGCTGGGTGCCCGAGAGGCTCACCAGGCCGCGCAGATGGCGGTTCACATGCCCACGGTGCGCGATGCGGACGATCACCTCCTGCCCCGTGTAGCACCCCTTGGTGAAGGAGATCGCCCGCTCCATCGCCCCGATGGCTTCGAACGCCTCGGTGGGGATGACCTCCTCCGTCAGCTCGCGGCCGCCGCGCGGCCGACCCGCCTCGATCCTCAGCACCTCCAGGGCGCCGAAGCCCACGCGCCTTGCCCAGCCGTCGCCAGCGTGCAGGAGCCGATCGCGAAGCGAGTCGCGGAGTCTGCGCTCCAACAGCAGGTCAAAGCCGACTTCCCCTCCCGCGTACCGGGTCCCGACGAGGCGGATCGGTGACCCCTCGAGCTCGACCACGGCGACCTCGTCTTCCGCGAGGCGATCCGGAAGACCGGTGAATACCGCTCCCAGCAGCTCCCGCGAGCGCGGGCCATAGACCCCGAGCAGGGCCAGGCTCTCCGACGCATCACGCCAGCGGGCATACAGCGGCGGGAGGAAGCGGCGGAAGTGATCGCCGGTAGGTTGGAGCACCTCGCGCGGGAGGTCCATCCACACTTCGGTTGTGCTCTCCTTCGCGACCTTGTACGCACGGATCTCGGCGATCGTTCTCCCTTTGGCGGTGAGCATCCCCGCGTACACCGCACGATCTGCGGAGGCCTGGGCGAGGTCGTTGGTGATGAGGCCGTGAATCATGCGCACCGGGTCGCGCCCGCTCACTACGATCACGGCCAGGTCGTCGCGATCCACGACCCCGGCCGAGTTGCGGACGGCCTCGTACTCCGCCTGAGGATCGCCGTAATCGAGCGCCACTCCAGCGAGTGGATCGAGAGCCGCTACTGCCACATCCATCAGCTTCCCACCCGCATCACGGCGTACCCGCGGCGAAGAGCTCGCGCAACCGATCGTCGGCTCCCTCCAGCTCCTTCACCTTGCGTCTGACTTCCGCCGTAGAGGCCGCGTTGGGGAGCTCAACCTTCACCTCCTCGCCGGATTCGCGAGGCAGGTAAACGAGCGTCATCCTCCATCCCTCCACGCCGGTCGCCTTGCGGGCTACCAGGTCCACACTGTACTCGACGCCGTCGCAATCGAGTCGATTCGCCAGCCGGTGCTCCTTCCACGACGAACTGCGCGACATCGCCATCGCGATTCTCTCCGTCTCTGATATCGGGTGCCTTTCCGGACCGGAGGTGCAGTTGCCCACCTCCGCCGCCGGTTACATCTTTCATGTACGCTGATGCCGCGGAATGGTGCCGGTCGCCGCCTCCTTCCACGACCGGTCAAGATAGCTCCGCCGCTCTCCTCTTCCAACGGACCCCAGGGTGGAATGCAACCTCGCCCGCCCATCTGGACGCAGCGATTGCCTCCCGACGTCCGACGACGGCTCGAGCTCGCCGTGGCGGCGGCGGCCGAGGCTCGCTCCGATACGCACGCCCAGCAGGCTCTGAACCTGGTGGCAGTGCTGGCGTCACGGATGCCGTTCGACGAAGCGGTCGAGCGGTACGTCGACGTGATGGGGCTCGCCGGCGAGGAGGCCGAGACCGTCCGCAACCGCGCGCTGGTCGCACTCAGTGATTCGGGTCTCGCTGCCGATCTTTCTGGTGAGCGGCACCGCACCGGGTGGGGTATCAACTGGCGGTACGCGACGCCCCTCGGCGCGGTGCGGTTCGTTCGGCGGCAGCTCCGGCGAAACGCCGAGGAGGACCTCTGGATGGAGCTGTCGGCAGCGCGCGCAGAGGAGGCGCTGATTCGGACGCACATCAAACACGCGCTCATCTTCGTCCAGATGCTCGCCGACATCGTGCCTCCGACGCGCGCCGTCACGCTGTACCTGGACCAGCTCGAGGTCCCGTCCGTCCGGGCCCGGCAGGTGTATCAAAGGGTGCTGGCGAGGGTTGCCGATCGCGAGTTGCCCAAGCTCGCGACGCAGAGGGATGAGCTGCCAGGCGGCCCGGAATCGGCCCAACGGTCGGCGCGGGAGCCGGGCTGATCGAGCATACCTCTTGCTCTTCCGGCAAGCAGGGTCGTGGCGGGGCGATGGTGCGATGCCCCGCCTTCTCATTGCCTTTTTTCAACAACACTGGTGATGGAATTGCGCGTTTACCTCGTTCTGGGGACCTTCCTGGGCGTCATGGCCTGCGGTTCCGATGGCGTATCGGAGGGCGTCGATACAACGGACCCGGAGCGGGGTGTTGTCCTGGAAGCCGAGCTACCCACCGAGGTGCCCGAGCCCGAGGTGCCTGAGCCGTCTGCTCCCGTCGTCCAGGTGGCTTCGGTGACGGATCTCCCGCCCAACGAACTGGGGAAGATTCTCGTGCTGGAGTACCATCGGCTCGGGGAGCCCGAGAACGAGTACTCTCGTAAAGCCGAGAATTTCCGCGCGGACCTCGAGTTGCTCTACCGCTCGGGTTACCGGCCGGTGACCATGCGTCAAGTGTTGGAGGGAATGCCCGACCTCCCCCGCGGAGCCACGCCGGTGATCTTCACCATCGACGACTCCTCGCGGGGCCAGTTCTACCTGCTCGAGGATGGGTCGGTTGATCCCAACACCATGCTGGGGATGTGGGAGGAGTTCCGCGCGGCCCACCCCGATTGGAACAGCGGGGCGGTCTGGTGCATCCTGCCGGGTGCGGACTACCCGTCGAACTTCTTCGGCGAAAAGCCCAGCAGGGAGGTGCCGCGCGCCGAGCGAGAGGCGATCATCCAGAAGAAGGTCGATTACCTCATCGAGCACGACCACGAGATCTGCAATCACACCCTCTACCACGCCCGACTGGATCGTGCTCGCGACGACGCGCAGGTACAGGAGTTCATCGGCCGCGGAGAGGACTCGATCCAGGTCTACCTACCGGACGACTATGACATCGTGACCTTTTCCCTGCCGCTGGGGGTGTGGCCCAAGAACCGGTCACTCGCCTGGCAGGGGGAGTACAAGGGGAAGCCCTACCATTACGAGTTCGTGCTGGAGGTGACCGGGGACGCGAACGAATCACCGTTCGATCGCACCTTCGATCCGCATTCGGTGAACCGCTTCATCGTCGCCCCGGGAAGGTTGGAGAGACAGATCGCGGCGTGGGAGCGAGATCCCTCCCGACGCTTCGTCTCTGATGGAGATCCCACCGCTATCACCGTGCCGACGGGCGCGGCGCAGCGCGTCGATACGGTGCGCTGGCCGGATCTCACTGTGGTCGAGTTGCCGCCGGAGGGAGAGGTCAACCAGGCCGGCCGGACCTCCTGAGTCGGGCAGCGCTCGCGATGTAGTCGGACTCCGAAGTGGGTGTGCGTCGCGTCAAGGGTTGGTCTGGAAGACCGAGCCCGGTAGGACCTCCGGACGCAAAATCGAACCGCCCGCGACGCGAAAGGCGATGCGGGCGGTTCGACTTCACTCCGGCGAAATGGATCAGTCGGCGCTGTTGGTCTGCCGCGCCTCGGGATTTGGGGGCGCCGCCTGTGCCTGGAGCGTCTGCTGAGGCTGTGCCTGCGCGGGCGGAACCGCTGGGGTCACCGGCTCGTCCAGGCCGTTCAGGGACCGCTTGAAGTCGCGAATCCCCTTGCCCATCCCCGCTGCGACCTCCGGTAGGCGCTTCGCGCCAAAGAGCATCAGCAGGACGGCGAAGATGAGCAGCATTTCGCCGAATCCAAGTCCGAACGGCATGGGCATCTCCTTGCGGTGGGGATGGTGTCTTCTCGCGGAGAGCCGAGCCCGATCCGCGTTCTGCCCGGGCTCTTCCGCCCGATATCTATCTCGGCGCCCC
>DASVBS010000051.1 GCA_036375715.1 Longimicrobiaceae bacterium
AGGGATCTGCTGGCTTCGCACCCTGATTCAGTGAGACGGCATGCACGCTATTCGTTCAATCCGGTTGTTGATGGTTCCGAGCCCCAGAGCACCCCGCCCCCGGCGGGGATTCTGTGCTGGGGCCCTTTGTGCTGCGAGTGAGAGAGTCGGATGACGCATACCAAACCAGTCATCACGTTCAGTAAGCGGGAGAGCGGCATGCCGATGCCGAATCTCCTCGATATCCAGACCGCCGCGTTCCAGTCCCTGCTCGTGCCCGATGACGTGAACGGGGAACGGCAGGATGTATCGCTGGAGCGGGTCTTCCGCGAGATCTTCCCGATCGGCGACGTGAACGGGAAGTACAGCCTCGAGTTCCTCAGCTATTCGCTGGGCGAGGCCAAGTACTCCGTCGAGGAGTGCATCGAGCGGGACATGACCTATGCTGCGCCCCTCAAGGCCCGGCTCCGCCTCGACGTGTTCGAGGAGGTCGAGGGCCAGCAGCGGCTCAAGAACGCCATCGAGAAGGAGGTCTACCTGGGCGAACTGCCCATCATGACCCCCCTCGGCACGTTCGTGATCAATGGCGCGGAGCGCGTCGTGGTCAGCCAGCTGCACCGCTCGCCCGGCGTGGTGTTCGAGGAGAGCACGCACCCCAACGGGCAGCGGCTCTTCAGCGCGCGCATCATCCCGTTCCGCGGCTCGTGGGTGGAGTTCACGATCGACATTCACGACGTGATCTACGTCCACATCGACAAGAAGAAGAAGTTCCCGGCGACGGCACTCCTGCGCGCCTTCGGTTACGGGAACAACGCCGACGTGCTGCGGCTCTTCTTTGCCACCAAGGAACTGGACCTCACCGGCAAGCATGACAGCCGGCACGAGCGTCGCGAAGTGCTGGGCTCGCTGCTGGCCGAGCCGGTGCCTGATCCGGAAACGCCGGACGCGCTGCTGGGTGACGTGGGTGACGAACTCACCGCCGAGCGCGTGGCCGAGATGCGGCACAAGGGCGTGAAGCACGCGACGGTCTTTGCCGGCTATACCACGATCGACCTGCGCGACGAAGAGCAGCCCACCTCCCACCGCGACAATGCCAACCACGTGCTGGCGTTCGACGTGGCGGACCGGGATGGTGAAGTGCTCGCGTCCCGCGGTGCCGAGCTGACCGATGCGCTCCGGCAGAAGCTGCTGAAGCAGGAAGTGCACAAGGTCGAGATCCTCCTGCCGTCCAACCGGCCGGAGTCGGCGCTCATCAAGAACACGCTGGCCAAGGACCCGACCCACTCCGAGGCCGAGGCGCTGGAGCAGATCTACGCGCTCCTCCGCCCGGGCGACGCGCCCAACCTCGAGACGGCGCGCCAGCAGTTGCAGAAGCTGTTCTTCAACCCGAAGCGCTACGACCTGGGCCGGGTGGGCCGCTACAAGATCAACCAGCGGCTCAAGCTCAAGCTGGATCCCAACCACACGGTCCTCACCGAAGAGGACTTCGTGGCCATCATCCGGTACCTGATCGACCTGAGCGACGGCCGCGGCTACACCGACGACATTGACCACCTCGGCAACCGGCGCATCCGCTCGGTGGGCGAGCTGATTGCCAACCAGTTCTCGGTGGGCCTCTCGCGCATGGCGCGGCTGGTCAAGGAGCGGATGAGCATCAACTCGGATCCCGAGAAGATCTCGCTTGACGACCTGGTCAACGCCCGCACCGTCTCGGCGGTGATCCAGGCGTTCTTCGGGTCGAGCCAGCTCTCGCAGTTCATGGACCAGACCAACCCGCTGGCCGAGCTGACCCACAAGCGGCGCCTCTCGGCGCTCGGACCGGGCGGCCTCACCCGTGAGCGCGCGGGCTTCGAGGTGCGCGACGTCCACTATTCGCACTACGGGCGGATGTGCCCGATCGAGACGCCGGAAGGTCCGAACATCGGGCTGATCAACAGCCTGACGACCTACTCGCGGATCAACGACCTCGGCTTCATCGAGACGCCCTACCGCAAGGTGGTGCGCGCGGTGATCCGCTACCCGTCCAGCGCCAAGCTGCGTGAGCCGCTGCGCCTGGTCGTGGGGGAGCGGACCCGCACCTTCGCCCAGGCCGGCGAGACGGTGGATGCGGAGCGCGGGCGGGAGCTCTTCCAGAAGATGATCGTTGGCGCCGAGCTCGCCGAGGACCTGCGCGACTGGAGCTCCATCTTCCCGCGCATGCTGGCGGGTGAG
>DASVBS010000052.1 GCA_036375715.1 Longimicrobiaceae bacterium
CTCCCATGCCCGCGTGCGGACGTTTTCCAGCATCTGCCACACCTCGTCGCGGCCAGGGTCGCCCCACAACTGCTCGTGGTGGATCACCCAGGATTCTTCGCCCGCGCCGTAGCCCTTCACCTTTACCTCGAGCCGGTCTCCTTGGACGTCCACGGCGGCGACCAGTAGGCCCACACCATCGGGCACCACGGCCCGGTACTTCTCGCGGCGGCCGGAGAGGGATTCGGCGTTCACGCGCTCACCCTCTTCCTCCCAGGTCTGACCGAGCACCGTGTTGACGAATACCTTAAGCCGCTCGGGGTTGCCCTTCGCCTCCAGAAACTCGCGCACCAGCTCCGACCAGCGCGCCCACGGAGAGTAGAGCGAATTTAGGTGGAATCCCGCGGTGCGGTGGCCGGGGTTCTCGGCGACCCAGACGCCCTCTGCCAGCATCCTCCCCTTGTGCTGCTCCTCGATCAGAACGCCACACGCCTCGCACATGTAGGAGGCCGTCTCCGGGTCGCCGTTCTCCCATTTGAGGTTGTGCCACTCCAGCACCTGCATGTGCTCGCAATGGGGGCAGGGAACGTGATAGCGGCGGCGGTCGGACTGCTCGTAACTCTGCTCGATCCGCGAGAAGTTCTTGACTGTCGGCGTAGAGAATTCGCCAATCTTCCGGTTCCAGAACGTGGCTGTACGCTTCGTTGCAAGCGCCACCGGATCGCCTTCGGTGCCCGCGCTGGCCGGGTATCGGTCCACCTCGTCGCAGAGCACGACGCGGATCGGGCGGGAGGCGAGAGACGCCGCCGAATTGGCGCCCGAGATGGTAATGTGACCGCCGGGGAATGAGTTGTGAGTCGGCACCATGCGCCGTCCGGCAAGGAACAGGTGCTCCGGACTATCCACAGTGATGCAACGCACCGGAACGGACCGCTCTGGCTCAATCGCGACGATTCGGCGCCGAGTGGCGTTGGTCGTCGGTATGCGCTGGCGCTCTCGCTTGCGCGCGAGGCGGAACACCGGCTGCGAGGGCGACTGGAAGCCCAGGACAATCCCGCCCGCTGGCGTGTCTGTGCGGCTCCACTTGATCCCAAGCGACGACAGAAGCTCACACACACCATCAGCTAGAGCGGGAAGCACGGTGACGAACCGACACCAGCCCTGGGGCGTCACGCTTCCGCCCGCGTCCATCAACCCCTGCAACAAGTCCCATCTCTGCCCCTCGCTCGCGCGCAGGTACGCAGGCGGGATCACCTTCTTGCTCCGACCACTACCAGCGCGCGACACCAAGTCCATTGAGCGGAGCGCGCCGCGCACCCCGTCCTCCGCTGCGATCATCCGCCCATCTGCCCCACGCCGCGTGTTGCGGGTGAGCGGTTCAAGGAGGATTTCCACGATTCCCCGGCCAGCAACGGGTCGGATCGTGGCATCCAACCCTTCCGCGCGAAGGTGGCCGAGTACTTCCGTTGCGTCCGCGGGTTCCATCACCACGGCCGCTCGGTGAGAGTACCCATCCCCCAACCAGACCCCGAGGGCATACGGCGGCACCGGAAGACGGGCGTCCGCCAGCTTCAGCGGCTCAGTAGTCGGGACCGCGAACCGGAACCGCTTTCCGGATCTGACCCTCCCCACCATGTCGGCCGTGGTCAGCAACTCGCGCACAATGGCTTGGTGCGGCTTCGGGCGCTTCTTCACCACCCATCGCTCCACGGCCCACAAGTGCCCGGCGTCCGCGACGATCTCCTCACCATCCGAGAAGCGCACCCGATAACACCTCCGGCCCAGGTAGACCGGCGTCAGGTCGGTGACGCGGCACGGCTGACCCCGCTCGTCAAACAGCGTGTCACCCACCCGCACCTCACCCACGGTCGTCCAGCCCTCTGGCGTGGGCAGCGGCGTGTCCAGTGCGAGAGCCTTGTGCAGCAAGGTATTCCCCGAATCGCGCGCCCTTGGGTCCTTCACCTTCCCCCGCAGTCGCGGCGTGTCGCGGAGCATCGGGGCCAGCCGGTCCTTTGACCACGCCTCCCCCATCTGCTGCGTCGGCTGGAGGACGAGAATGGGCGCGGGGTCCTTGTCGATAAAGTAGCCAACCACGTTGTTGACGATTTCGGTCTTCCCCACCTGTGCCGAGCTCATCACGACCACCTTTTCAATCAGGGGGTCGGAGAACGCATCCAAGATCCCGCGCTGGTACGGCGCGCGCGCGGTACTCCACCTCCCCGGCTCGGCTGACGCCTCTCGGGACAGATGCCGATAGCGATCAGCCCACTCGGACACAGTCAGTCGCGGCGCTGGCGCCAACGCGGCCCGGAATAGGGCCGACCGGCGCTTTACCCACTCACGCCGCGCGCTCGGCTTCGTCTGCATAGTCCTCCGGGTCCTCTTCGCCCTCCTCACTGAGCGACCGCATGGCCTCCTCGACGGCCGCCTCCAAGCGGGCTTGCGCCTCCGCGATCGTGCGGCACCCGACGAGAGCCGGCGCCCACTTCGATGGCATGGCGAGAAGCTTGGCACGCAGTCGGTACAGCGGTGCCGACAGAAGCTTCTCCAGGTCGTCCAGCGAGACGACGCTTCCCTCTTCCTTCGCCAGTTTGACCTCGAGTATCCTGACTTCCGCCTCCAGCTTCCTTAATTCGAGGGATCCTTCCTCCGTCTCTTCGTTGATCCTGGCCTTCTTGTCCGACTGGTACTCAATGAACCAGTGCAGGCACTCGGGCCACGGGTATCCCTGTGGCTCGCGGGGCATTCCGCGGAGTTCGCGGATCCACCTCGTGCTTACATCTAGCCGCTTTGCCAGCTCGGCTTGCGTCAGATACTCAGCCATTCACATTGCAGGAAGCGGAATAGCGCCCCAAATCCCTATGGCTAGCCGAGGATCGGGCTCGCGCGTCACCCTCGGTGGACCGCTGACTGGGACCCGCGATGTGTCCTGAAATCATCTATGCCGCCACCGATAGCGGGATCTGCATGGGCAGCGTGGCGTGCTTCTTGGAGTTGCACGACCTGCACACCACCCGCGCGTTGAAGATGGAGTGCGCGCCGCCTCTCGACTTAGGCTCGATGTGGTCGAGCGACTTGTCTCTCGGCCCCAATTTCCTGCCGCAGTCCGGGCAACGCTTGGCCGCCGCGAACAACCGTCGCATCACTGCCGGCGTCAGCGTGCCGTCGTCCAGCAGGTCCGCCTGCTTCTGCGCGTACCGGCGCCCCATCTCCTTGGCTCTGAACTCCGGGTCATACCGATAGCGTGCTCGGTACACTTGGCTGGTCCACGCCAACCCCCGTGCGGACGGATCATCTTGTAGCAGTTGCTTCACCCATCCGCGCGTGCGCTCTGGGTTGCAGCGACGGACTGGTGGCCGCAGTGCCGCATCCACCCGGCGCAGGTGCTCCCGAAACCGCTGGCCCGTCTTTATCGACTGCTCCGTGCGGTATGCTCGCCCGGCCCTCACGGCGTCCTTCCGCCTTTGCTTCTTCCTCGCGCCCGAGCGCCTGGACGGCAGCGCCTTGTGGCATTCCCGGCAGTGCCCTCTCAACCCATCCGTGTTCATCGGCACGGGGTGAAACGCGCTCGCCGGCTTTACTTCACCACAGCTCGCGCACTCCTTCTCCGTGACTGACACCGGGTACGCCAGCCGCTTCCTCCGCTCCCGGTGCCGCTTCACCTCGCAGTCGTTGCACGCCCCGATGCGCCACTTGCCGCCCGAGCACAGCTTGAACTCCTCCAGCGGCTTTACCTCGCCGCACTTCCTGCACGCCTTCGTCATCGTGCGCTCCTCACGGCCTTCGCAAACTCCTCCGGGAACGCCCTCGCGAACGCCGCCGGCGCCGTCTCGTGTGCCGTCTCCACGAACCTCAGCCGCTCATCCAGGTCCGCCTTGCTGGTGAACCGGTACAGCAGCCGGAGCCCCCCGCGCTTACTGCTGCCCTTACCCCTGCGGCCCTGCCTCTGGAGGATCACCCCGCCGCCTCCGCCGGTGTAGATCAGCACCGTGCGCTTGTCGCCCACGAACACGCGGCCCGAGCTCCCGTGCGGCCTGAAGCCAAACGCCTTTGGTCGCTGGTCCTTGCGGATCACGCCCGCGCCCGTGCGCCGCACGTCCTGCGGGATCGCGAGATGGCCGCCGTCCTTCGGCCGCTTCGTGCCGCCGTCCTCGTGCTGCGCAAGGATGTCGGACCGGGAAGGATCGCCCGGGGTCTCCACGCGGACGAACGCCTCGAGGCTCCGCTTCGTCGCAAAGTCCGTCCGGCGCATCTTGATCGACCGATCGACCCACTGCTTTCGTCGCACCGTGAAGCGGCCGGACATCTCGCCCCGCTGCTTTGTCTGGAACGCGAGCGCCGCGGCGTTGAGCGCGCGGCTGGTGGCGAAGGGGACTTGGTCCGCGTAGAGGTCTCGGAGGAACTGACTGACCTCGGTCGCGTTGGTCGAGACGGTGATCTCCATCGGCTACGGAAGCTCCACGTCGGTCCACGCCCACGCCGACTGCGGCTTGCCGCCCACGGTCGCGTGCGCCTCGATCCAGAAGCCCGCACCGGCCAGCGAGAGCGGGGGTGTGTAGTCGTAGGTGTAGGTGCCCGTGGCCGTTTTGGTGGCGTCGGCAAGGGCCTGGGTTTCGGACTCCAGCAGCTTCCGGTGGCGGTTGTAGATCCGCCAGATGATGCTCGTGCCCGCGTCCGGATCCGTCGCGGCGCCCTCCGCGTCCTCGAAGACCACGGTGGCGGTTACGGCGTTGTTCGGCTGGGTCATGCGGCTTCCTCCGCAGGGGT